>NZ_JBWXON010000015.1:0-138494 GCF_056678875.1 Pantoea folii
GTGGTGTTTGATGCGGACGAGGATGGCAAGGATCGCGGCCTGGAAAGCATGCCCGTTCGCCTCGCGAAACCTTACGGTGGAGATATGTACGGCTTCCACTTCCCGCTGATACAGGGGACGGAGGTGGCAATAGCGTTTCGTGAGGGAGACCCGGACCAGCCGTATATCGCTCATGCGCTGCATGATTCTCGTCATGTGGATCACGTCACCGAGAAAAACAGCACCCGCAATGTTATCCGTACGGCAGGGCTGAATAAACTGCGCATGGAGGACAAGCGTGGAGAGGAGCATATCAAGCTCAGCACGGAGTATGGTGGCAAGACGCAGCTGAATCTGGGGCATAACGTGAGTGCAACCCGGGAGTTACGCGGTGAAGGGGCTGAACTCCGGACCGACAAGCATATTGCGATTCGGGGCGGAGCAGGGGTGTTAATTTCCGCAGATAAACAGCCAAAATCCCAGGGCAGTATGCTGGATATGAATACAGCAATTGCAGAACTGCAGAGCGCGCTTCAGATGGTCACTGCGCTTGCACAGAGTGCTCAAACATCCGGTGCGCTTGAGTCTGATGCTCAGTCCCAACAAAAATTAGCGGAAGCGCTTAATCAGTTAAAAGATGCCGGAATTCTGCTTTCTGCACCCGCAGGCATAGCCGCAGCAACGGCGAGCAATATTCAACTCTCTTCAGGCCAAAGCCTGACGGCAACAGCAGGCAAAAATGTCGATATGAGTATTGTGAAACGTTTCACTGTTGCGGCGGGTGAAGCCATCAGCCTTTTTGCGCACCGGATGGGGCTAAAAGTATATGCAGCAAAAGGCGATGTCGACATTCAGGCACAAACCGATGCCATGCGCCTTCAGGCAAACAAAAATTTGGCGGTTAACAGTATCAGCGGGGAAATAATCCTTAATGCCAGCCAGGGAATTACCCTGACCAGCAAAGGTGGCGCCTATATAAAAATTAAAGACGGATCCGTAGAAATAGGTGCTCCTACGAGGATATCTCTTAAAAGTGGAGATATTGCGTGGGGTGGTAATGCCTCACTGGAGATTGCACTTTCAGCCGTTCCCGTCAGCGACCCGCAGTTTACGAACACAATGAATGGTCGTTTCTGTGTACTGGATCAGGCCACACAAAAGCCTAAAGCCTATATACCTTACCGAATTGAAAGCGCAGACGGACAAATCCTGCGTGGCGTGACGGACGAGCAGGGATATACGCAAGCGCACTACGGCCTGAACGAGGCCGCGATATCACTGCATTACGAATAAAGGGACTTTAATCAATGAGCGCGAAACACCCTCCCGCGGCAGAAAATGCACTGAGCAAAAAAGACGGTAACACTGTTAATGCGCATTACACCTCCTGCCAGTGCTATTTCCGACCGGAAACCACGGAAGTCATTTTCCTGGATGAATCTGATTCAGGTGAGTTTGATGATTTAACCAGCAAGCTAAGTGAGTTGATGGACAGGCTTGAAAAGGCACGGGTCCGTCATTCAGCGGCGATTGAGGCTTATTATAAAAAGCGTAATGACATAGCCAGTCAGGAAGCGCTACCGGCCTATTTCGATGCGGTCGTGTCGACGGAAATAGAGACTGAAAAAGCGACAGAGGCGCTGCATAAGGAGGTGGGGGAGTTTGATGAGCAAGCGGGTTATGCCGGTCTCGTTGAACTTATTCCTCTTGAGCCTCTGAAGAAGGGCATCTACGGGCGATTCTACTGTTACATGAAGAAAACGGACTACGAGGCTTTCTCGGGCAGGATGACGGTCATCAGCCTGAACAACCTGGGTGCAGAGGATTTTTACCAGCGTGATAAGGACGGGAACATCATTGCTATCAGCACGAAAGCGATACGGGAACGTTTTCAGAAGGTCAGAGAGTCGCTCACGCAAATGTCCTCAGGAAACACCGCCTTCGGTGCGGACGGAACGTATGAGGCCAGCCTGACTGAGTGGGCAGAGGCCTGGAACGGGCAGGATGACTATGCTGCACAGGGGCGCGTAATAGATGTCTCCGCAGGCGCACAGTTTCTCCGTTTTTCCTCTAACGCGGGTGCGCAGCTTGACTGGAACCGGAATGAAAATGCGGGAAGCATCAGCGGCGAGGCTGAGGCAATGCTGACGCTTGCAGAGGCGTACGTCAAAGCCACCTTTTATCAGCCGGATCGTGGCGGGTGGCAGTTGAAATTTATCATCAACGATGAAAATAAAGAGGCGAACCTGGGCGTGCTGCGCTCAAGGATTGATACGGGACTGACGGGATTTGCAGGCGCCTCAGCGAGGATAGAAGGGAATCTGCAATTTGTGGTGAGTGACGGACAGCAGAAGCTGATGGGTGTCCGCGCGCCATACTCCCGCTTTGCACAGCGTCAGAAAGGGGTCATGGTTGATACGGAAAAGGAGACATCTGCCGCAACGTCGGTCAAGGCAGAGTTGTTCGCGGGTGTATCCGCCGGCGGGACCTTTGGCGGCGCGCTGCAGTGGCTGAAGCCGTTTGAGTCTCTGGTAGACCACCTGCCGGATATGTTGCGCACGTTTGGCATGGAGGCGTCGATACCGGACACGAAGGTGCTGGACAAAGTGCTGAGTATCAGCCCTAAATCCGCGGCGTCTGCCCAAAGGGTGGGCAAGTTCACCGATTTTGCTTCCTTTACCAGCGGGCTTGAGGTTCTGGGAGGCGGCGGTTTCTTTGGCGACTTTCAGTTCAAGTTTGAGGACGGTAGATTCAAATACCGGATTGTGGCCGGGGTATGCCTGGGCCTTGGGGCTAAAGGCTCAGCGCAGGGAGAGATTGCGCCAAAACAGTTTACCGAGTTTGCAGTTTGGGCCGTTTACCAGCTATACGGAATGGATTACCGGCATTTGAAGGTGTTTGCTCAGGATGCTTTTAAGGCGTTGACCTACATTATTTTAATGGGGGGGGAGAAAGTTTATTCAGAATATTTTTTAAAGGCTAGCGCTGATTTAAGAGATATCGTTGATGATTTGAAGGGGTTTGTTCAGGATATTTCAAATAATTCCAAATACGCAGTTGAAGCTTCAACAAAGCGTAATTACTTCGCGGACTACATCAATAAAACCCCCACACAGATTTTTCATTTTACTCCAGAAGGCAAGGGTATCGCGCTTCACCTGCTGACCCAGGATGGATTTTATGACCGTATCGACCCTGAAAATCACAAATTAGTTTCTCTGGTAAATAACACAGAAAATGGGCTTTTCTCTGTGCCTGATACGGGGCATGAACGAAAAAAAGCAGTACTGTCGATTTTAAGCAGCATCCAGACCCGTCGCGAGTGGGGCGAGGTGTTGATAAGGATGACGGATGACGGGGAGAAAATTCGGGGTGCTTCATCTTCAGCATTGGCACAGGCTCGCCTGATTAAACGGCAGGAGGCGTTAATACGTACGTTTCTGCAGACTGGGATCAACCAGGACCAGCGGCTGAATGACCTGATTCAGAAGCTGGAGTTGCAGGACTTCCGTGAAGTGTATCGCCGTTTAAAGGAGAAACCGGCTTTCGGCTACCCGTTTGCGCCTAACTGCACGAAGCAGTACGCCCTGTACTGCGAAGATAATCCCTGGTACGCCTCGCTCTGTCATGTGACGCCACAGAGTGCCATCACACAACATAACCTTGAGCCGGCCCGAAAATGAAAAAGAACTTAGCTGTTTTCCTCCTGATACTCCTTTCAGGGTGTGATGATAAAAAAGTGGTCACGCCGCCCCTGACGGCAGAACATAAGAAAGAGCTGGACGTATTCCTCAGTCGCGTCAGAGCTGACATGGTCTACATGCCGGCAGGGACGTTTCTGATGGGGGACTTTTGTTCGGAAATGCGTAATGGCGGGGCGTTTTGCACAAGCGATAAGAATAATAAGCCGGCTCACAAAGTTGAGCTATCAGCCTTTTCAATTTCAAAGAAAAAAATCACGCATGAAGATTATAGCTTTTATCTAAAAATAAGCGGACGTCCTCTTCAGCAATTTGAAAAACCATGGAGAAATAAAGCTCTTTCTGAAATGACGGCTATGAAAGAAGGTCCAGCTATTATTAATTGGCGTGAGGCTGATAATTACTGCACTTGGCTGAAGAAGCAAACTGGTTTTAATTATTCACTTCCGACTGAGGCTCAGTGGGAGTATGCTGCAAGAAATAAAGGGGGTTATGTCAGTATTGCCACTGATGACGGTTCTTTGCGTCATAACCGAAAAACAGATGTTGGTGATAACTTTGCTACGGATCATGACAGACAGACAATTTCAGAGCAATTGGGTATCGACTCCCTGTATGTTTTCTTTCCTGTTGATAAATATCCTCCTTCACCGGCAGGCTTGTATGGTATGGCAGATAATGGAAAGGAGTGGGTTATAGATTGGTATGATCCTGATTGGTACAAAGTATCGACAACAAAGGATCCTCAAGGCCCTGATTCAGGGGTGATCAAAGATAATACCACTGGGCAGTATTGGAAAGTTTTAAAGGGAGCTGACCATCCATCGCCCGGATGGCCTTCAGGTCTTACCTTCAGCCGCAGCTACAAAATTCCCGAACCGGATTTTCCTGCGGGCGTTACTGCTCGTTGTGTGGTGAACCAATCTGCTCCTCTGGAATAAATACACTAATTTATAATTATGGGGTATGCCCCAACCTTCATCAAAAAAAATCAGCAGATATTAACTGCGGCTGTGAAAAAATTGACCAATCTTAAATTTTTGCAAGCATAAATAACTTTTTAAGTCAGTGGTGGTTAAATTTTTCACATAGTCTTCTTAATTCTGGGCTGGACTGGTTAATTAGACGGGGTGAAGAAATGATACGCATTTTTCTGACGTCGGCTAATAATCATGACAAGCAGTTGAATGACCTGATTCAGAAGCTGGAACTTCAGGACTTCTGTGAAGTGCATCGCCGTTAAAAGGAAAAATCGGCTCTCGGCTACCCGTTTGCTCCTAACTGCACGAAGCAGTACGCCCTGTACTGCGAAGATAATCCCTGGTACGCCTCGCTCTGTCATGTGACACCACAGATTGCCATTACAAAACATAACTTTGAGCCGGCCCGAAAATGAAAAGGAATTTAGCTGTTTTCCTCCTGATGCTCCTATCGGGGTGTGATGAAAAAAAGGTGGTCACGCCGCCCCTTACGACAGAACAGAAGAACGAGCTGGACGTATTCCTCGGCCGCGTCAGAGCAGACATGGTCTACATGCCGGCAGGGACGTTTCTGATGGGGGACTTTTGTTCGGAAATGCATAATGGCGGGGCGTATTGCACAGGTGACAAGAGCAACAAGCCGGCTCATATGGTAGAGCTGTCTGCTTATTCGGTTTCAAAATATAAAATCAGTCATGAAGAGTACGCATTGTATCTGAGGTTATCTGGCAGCCCCCCGCAAAATTATAATGATGAAGTGAGTGATAAGATGCTTTCAAGGATGACGATATTAGATAACAGTCCTGCAATAATTGACTGGCGCGAGGCGAATACGTACTGCCGGTGGTTAAAGAAGGTCACGGGTTTAAATTTTTCGCTCCCGACAGAAGCACAGTGGGAATATTCAGCCAGAAATAAAGGGCAGTATGTCATTATTGCCACTGATGACGGTACGCTGCGTTATAACCGGAAAACGGAACGTGGTGAGAACTTTGCGACGGATGAAGATCGTGAGATAGCCGCCCAGCCGTACAGAATCGACTCACCGCTTATCCGCCTGCCAGTAGATAAGTACCCACCTTCACCGGCGGGGCTTTATGGGATGGCAGAGAACGGCAGAGAGTGGGTCATGGACTGGTATGATCCGGACTGGTACAAAAAATCTCCGGTCAAAGACCCTAATGGACCGGAGTACGGCGTGATTAAAGATGAAGAGACAGGGCAATACTGGAAGGTGCTGCGCTGAGCTATCCGGCCTGCACCAGGCCGTCCGTCCGGCCTCACGTTCAGCCGCAGTTATGACATCCCGGAACCGGGATATCCCGCCGGCCATACGGCCCGTTGCGTAGTGAATGAGCTGGAACCGCTGAATTAGCCTCTGTGATTTAAAAATTAATAAACCGAAATTATGCCGGACTGAACCTGTTACGTCCCGGTATGCCCCCTGTACAGCGAAGATAATCCCTGGTACGCATCGCTCTGTCATGTGATACCGCAGAGTGCAATTACAAAACATAACTTTGAGCCGGACTGCTTTAATTTCTTAGGATAATGGATTCCCTTTCATTATCAATTGGTGCTGTTGACCCACTGGTATGACGTTCTTATAACGGAAGGTGGAAATAATGAGTGATGCTGAAATGCATGATTCGCTTTTAATGTTAAAAAAAGAGTTGTTGGCTCTAAATTAAGAGATTGATGCTCCATTTAATGTGGTTTCTTAAGGGGATGAACTAATCGCCTCGTGGAAAATAGTCGATGCCAAAACAATTGAGCTTTTTGGTATGGAGGGATTGAAAGAGCAGTTTGAACTGAAATTGATTGTTGATGTGGATAACAAAACAGTGCGTTACACAGCAAAATCGACAGGCATTAACTGGGACGCGCAATTAAAACGTTTTATTAAGAAAAAAGAAGTGTGTCTGGGAAGTCGTAAGGAATTCTGTCAGGGAGCTTCATGGGGGATTAAAGAGGACGGTTCATTCGGTCAGCAATATGCTTACAAATTCAGAACGCGAGACAATATAAACCCAATTTTTAAGATTGTGCAGAATTCAGGATGGCACCTGAAACTCAGTGCAACAGATAAGGTGGGATATCACATTTTCACCATTCTGATTGCGGTAATGGTGATCTGTGGTTTGGTGGTTTACCTGTTTTAAGGAGAGAAATGAGTGAAAGGAGTGATTCGTATCGGGGATACCCTGTCCAGCGGTGGCACCGTCCTTCAGGGCAGTTCCGGGGTAAGATTTCAGGGTAAGGACGTTTCCTGTGCTGGGGATAAGGTGGTGTGCTCGGCCCATGGCGGGACGACCATTGCAGAAGGCGATGAAGTGGCAAAAATTAACGGTAAACCTGTTGCACTTCAGGGGCACCGCTGTGGTTGTGGCTGCACGTTAATCTCCTCATTACCCATTGCCGGAAGGCGTCAGTAATGCCCATTGAACTGGAAAAAATCCCGCCAAAGCGGCAACTGCCGGAGGCGCCTTCATCATTGCGATGGATCCTGGTCATTGCACTCCTCACGTTAAGTGGTGTGATGCTCTCTCTCTGGCTGTGGCCCAGGGATATGCCTACAAACTCTGTCTGGTTCTGGTTTTGCACGCTGGCAATACCTCTCTCTTCTGGATTTGCGTGTTACGGTTTCCGGCTAAAGGCTTATGAAAATGAGAGGGATAAGGCCTGCTACTGGAACCAGCTTCATCAGCAACAGCATGACAGGTATGTGGAGCAGGGACAGCGAGCTGCTGGTGTGTTGGGCCAGTCTTTTATTACGCCCTACGGTTGCAACAAACTCAGCTCCGTATTGCTCACTCATGGCAGCATGCTGTGCTCGCAATACAGTCCAGCACTACAGCGTGCGGTTACGACTGCACGTCTGTCAGACTGGATGCCGGATATCCCGTTACAGACCTTTGAAAAAAGGCTGGCTGGTTATCTCAATGACGTTCTTCACATGCTGAAAGCAGAGTTGTCGGCTCTCTCTGATAACAAGATTTCTGTACGTATTCAACACGATGGTGTGCTGACTAATTCGCAGGTGGGGCGGATCTGGCAGAGCATAATTTCACCCACTCATACTTTTTCCCTACTTGAGATTAGCACAGAGGACGCTGGGCTCATGTGGCTGGATCCCTTGCTTGATCAGGATGAAGCAACCGTCATGCTGTCGGTTGAAATCAATCTTTTTCACTCGCTGCGGGATCGCCAGTCTGAGTCAGTATCGGCACTCATACTGGCAACACCAGAATGGTTGTCCCAGCACAACGTTAAATCCGAGGTTCTGATCCATCGCCCGGTTGTGGCAACAGAGCTGATGAGTTCACTGGAGGATGTGCTGCGCTGGGGGAAACTTTCCCATGATGAACCACACACACACTGGCGGTCAGGTGTGAGCCAAATGTCTCTACAGCGTGTAATTCAGCAGGCTGAACGTCTGGGATATGTTCCGGGAAATAAAGAGAGTTACGACATTGACGATCTGTTTGGCGGGCCGGGGGCGGCGACAGGAAATATCGCTTTAATCTGCGCCAGTGGACATGCTGCGTTGTCAGGAAACCCGCAGTGGGTAATGGTTGAAGATAATAATGCCCATCAATTAATTGTGCGTAAATCAGAAAGCTGAAGGAACGCTGTATGATTAAAAATAAACGGATAAGTACCTGGGTTATCATCACCGTTATATTCATAGTAAGTGCCGGCCTCATCTGGTCAGATAATCCATTTTTACACCTCAGCGGTCGTGAACAAAAACTTTATGCATCATTAATCACTGCTGTGATGTGTCTGCTTTTATTACTGATGGACGAACTGCTCATCGAGGCGTGGCTCTGGCTGGTATCACGGACTTTCCTGCAGCGATTATTAACGCTCACAGGGACCAAAACACAACAGACAGAGCATGCGCCTGATAACGACTTTTATCGGGACACGTTAAAACAGTGCAGACTTCATCTGCGTGTAAATTCTGGCCTACGCTGGCGGCATAATGTTCGCGTCATACTCATCACCGGGAGCGTTGCGGATGTAGAGTCTCTGATCCCCGGACTCCCGACTCAGCTCTGGCAGGAGGACGGCGGTACACTTTTATTCTGGGGGGGAGACCCGTCGGAAAACCTTAACAACAGCTGGTTTAAAATGCTGAGTGGCTTTAGCCGCCGTCCGGCTGATGCAATGGTGTACGTTACGTCTGCTGCGGACCGATGTGCGGCAAGTCGTCGCGACGCCTCAGCATCTTTACCGCCAGCAATGAACATTGATGTTATCGTTCGGGGGATCGCAGCCCGTTATGATACCCTGGGGTGGCATCTTCCACTGTTTATCTGGTCGCTCCATCGGCGCACCGGTGAGCAAAAGGATCGTATCACTCAGCCCCTGGGCTGCCAGTTGCCTGAAACCAGTAATGTTGATGCTCTGCTGGCAGAACTCACAGGCCTACTCACCTCACAGGGTATTCAGCAGGTGGCTGGTAATCCGCAGCATCACTTTCTTCTCGGCCTAGCTGACCAGCTCAGCCGAAGTCCCGAGTCTGTTACTGCGATGATTTCTGCCTTTCGGCCCCCACGCCGCCCACTCCTGCTGGCAGGCCTTGTTTTCAGTGCCCCTTCTGGAAAAGTCGAGGGTGGCATACCGCACCGCTGGATACAGGACAATCGCTGGGATGCGTTGCCCGCGTCTTCAAATGAACTCCCTGCTCATCTTCGCCCGTCTCGCTATGGCATGCAGTGGAGTCGCATATTCGCTGCAACCGCCTGTGCGTTAGTCATTCTGTGGGGGGCGGGGATGCTGGCCTCTTTCGCCGCCAATCGCAGCATTATCGGTGATGCCGTACAGGTGACTGAAAACGCTTCTGACAGCAGTCAGTCTTTAAAACAACGGCTTGCTGCGATGGGCGTGCTTCAGGATACGATCGGACAATTACAGTATCGCCAGGAGCATGGTACGCCCTGGTACAGTCGTCTTGGACTGAGTCAGAACGAAGAACTGCTGTCTGCCCTGTGGCCTCGTTACCGTAAGGCGGCCCTGCCTCTGCTTCGCGATGCCGCAGCCTTGCAGCTTACTGACGCACTGAAAGCCTATGCCGCACTCCCACCCGACAGCCCATTGCGGGAAACGCAGTCAAAGCAGGCCTACACGCAGCTCAGGTTGTATCTGATGCTGACGCGCCCTGAACGTATGGACCCCAGTTGGTTCAGCCAGGCACTGATGCAAAACTGGACGCAGCGGCAGAGTCTGGACCAGGCATACTGGCAGGGCGCCGGGAGTCCGCTGCTGGCTTTCTATGCAGAGAATTTCAATGCTCACCCTGAATGGGCGCTGAAAGCAGACCCGGAGCTGGTCAGGCAGGTGCGCACCCTGCTGGTACGTCAGATGGGAGTAACCAACAGCGAAACCCGCCAGTACCAGCGGGTGCTGGCGCAGGTGGCGCACCAGTATGCCGATATGCGCTTGGCAGACATGACCGGCGATACGGATGCGGGGCGCCTGTTTACCACCGATGAAGTGGTGCCCGGCATGTTCACCCGTCAGGCGTGGGAAGACGGCGTTAAACCCGCGATTGAAAAGGTGGCGCGGGAGCGGCGTGAGGAGATGGACTGGGTACTCAGTGATGCGCCGCCGCCCGCCGGTGATGCTTCCTCACCCGAAGCGCTGGAGGCGCGGCTCACCAGCCGATACTTTGCCGACTACAGCGCCGCCTGGCTGAATTTCCTCAACAGCCTGCGCCTGCAACCTACTCCGACATTGTCAGACGCTATTGACCAGCTCACACTGATGGCAGATGTGCGCCAGTCACCGCTGGTGGCGCTGATGAACACCCTCAGCGTGCAGGGGCGGACCGGGCAGAGTGGGGATGCCATTGCTGACTCGCTGGTGAAGTCTGCGCAGAACCTGCTCAGTCGGGAAAATCGCCCTGTCATTGACCAGAACAGCGGCCCGAGCGGCCCACTCGATGCGACTTTCGGCCCGCTGCTGGCGCTGACTGACAGTCAGGGCAGCAGCAGTATGAGCCTGCGCACCTTCCTGACGCGCATGACTCAGGTGCGTCTGCGCCTGCAGCAGGTCACCAACGCGGCAGACCCGCAGGCCATGACGCAGACGCTGGCGCAGACGGTGTTTCAGGGGAAAACCGTGGACCTGACTGACACGCGTGATTACGGCAGCCTGGTCGCCGCCGGGCTGGGGCAGGAGTGGATCGGTTTCGGGGAGACGGTGTTTGTGCGCCCGATGGAGCAGGCCTGGCAGCAGGTGCTGATGCCGGCTGCGGGCAGCCTGAACGCCCAGTGGCAGCAGTCGGTGGTGAACGAGTGGAACAGCGCATTTGGCGGCCGTTATCCGTTTAAAAATGTCAGCAGTGAGGTGTCACTGCCGCTGCTGGCGAAATACCTGAACGCGGACAACGGACGCATCACCCGCTTCCTGCAGTCGCGTCTGAGCGGCGTGCTGCACCGCGAAGGCACCCGCTGGGTACCGGACAGTATCAACGCCCAGGGGCTGACGTTTAACCCGGCCTTTCTGCAGGCGCTTAATCAGCTCAGCCGGATTTCCGACGTGGTGTTCACCAATGGAGAGGCCGGGCTGCATTTTGAACTGCGCCCCGGTACGGCAGCAGACGTGATGCAGACTGACCTGATTATTGACAGTCAGAAGCTCACCTACATGAATCAGCAACCGGTGTGGAAACGCTTCACCTGGCCGGCCGACACAGAAGCGCCGGGCGCATCACTGAGCTGGATAAGCACGAAGGCCGGCACCCGCCAGTATGGTGATATGCCGGGCAGCTGGGGCCTGATTCGCCTGCTGGATAAGGCTCAGGTCAGCGCCAATCCGGGCATCCGCAGCAGCTGGCGGCTCACCTGGCAGGCTCCCGACGGCCGCCCGCTGAACTACATTCTGCGAACAGAAGCGGGGGAAGGGCCGCTGGCGCTGCTGAAGCTGCGCAACTTCACGCTCCCGGCGGAAATATTCATTATCAGTGACGCCTCGGACGTGCCGGATGAAACTTTTGTCAGCGAGGAAGACTCATGACCCTGCAATCCCTGATTAATGCCTGCGGTGCGAATGCTGACCATCTTCACGTGCTGGCTACTGAGTCTGTTTCTCTGTGGGAGCCGTGGCTGAAACCCCTGGCGGGCACCCAAGCAGCAGGCGAAGACCCGACCTACAACGATGCATTCCAGCAGATGCAGCAGGAGATGAACCGTTTGTCTGGCGCGGATACGGCGCTTATCTGTGCGCTGGCGGAGCAGGTACTGACGACGGAAGCCAAAGATATCCGCGTGGCAGTCTGGTACTGCTGGGCGCGCCTGCAACAGAACGGTGAAGACGGGTTTGCAGACGGTCTGGCCCTGCTTGCCGGCCTGCTGCAGCGCTTCGGTGATGCTCTGCATCCGCAACGGGCGCGCAGTCGTGAGGCGGCGCTGGGCTTTCCCGCCAGCGCGCGCATGCTGGATACGCTGACACTATATCCTGAAGTGACGACCGCAACGGCGCAGCGTACCGTGGCGGCGTTGCTGACGATTGATGACGTATGCAGAGCGCAGGGCGGGGCCGGCCTTGGTGGCCTTTACAGCGCGCTGGAGGCAAGGTTGCTGAGGGCAGGCGGCCCGGATGCGGTGGTGCCCCAGACGGCGGCAGACGGTCCCGCATCCCAGTCGTCTTCAGCTTCCGCCGCCCCCGCTCTGGCGGCTATCAGTTCCGGGCGTGATCTGCTGGACCAGGCACGAACGCTGGCCGCTTATCTTCGCGATCAGCCAGGCGGATGGCTGGCCGCGCATAGGCTGATGAAAACCATCCGTCATGACACGCTCAGCCAACTGCCACCGTTGTCCGGCGACGGCAAAAGCCGTATCGAGCCACCCAAGCTGGACCAGCGCGCACAGCTTAAACGCCTGTGGCTGCAGCAGAGCTGGGCCGAACTGGCCGAGCAGGCCGACAGCCTATTCAGCCGGGGCGGCAATCACTTCTGGCTTGACCTGCAGTGGTATCAGCACCAGGCGCAGCTGCGCTCGGGCAATGCGGCGCTGGCGGCGATTGTTCAGGACGACCTTAAGGGCCTGCTGTCGCGCCTCAACGGGCTGGAAACGCTGGCTTTCAGTGATGGAATGCCGTTTGCGGATGAGGTCACCATGGGCTGGATCCAGCAGCATGTGCTGATGCCTGCTGGAGTGTTTGGAACAGAGACTGGCTCTGTGACTGCTGGCGCTGAAGATGATGTGCTGCAGCTTGAGAGCGAGGCCACTGACCTGGCAGACAGGGAAGGCATTGAGGCTGCGCTGGCCTGGCTGCAGCAGCGGCCCGGCATCACGTCACCTCGCCAGCAGTGGTTATTACGTTTGCTGATGGCCAGACTTGCCGAGCATTTTGGCCGTCAGGAAATGGCGCTTCATCTGCTATGTGCGCTCGATACGCAAGCAGAGAGTATGACGCTGGGCGAGTGGGAGCCATCTCTGTTGTTTGAGGTGCAGTCCCGCAGGCTGAAGCTGTTGCGCAGCCGTGCAGGCCGAAGCGAAGCGGATAAAACCAGGACGCACACAGAGATGGAAAGACTACTTTCATCGCTTATCCGGATTGATGCCGCTCGTGCTGCCATACTGACCACTTCGTAAAGGAAGACGAAACCCGTTTATGAAAGACTTAACCCTGCGTTATTACGATAACGAAATGCGCTATCTGCGCGACGCCGCCAGAGAATTTGCCGAAACTCATCCTGACCGCGCCGCCATGCTCAACCTGGACCGCGCAGGCACGCCAGATCCTTTTGTGGAGCGCCTGCTTGAAGGATTTGCTTTTTCCGTCGGTCGACTGCGTCAGAAGATTGATGATGACCTGCCGGAGCTGACCGAAGGTCTGGTCAGCATGCTCTGGCCGCATTACCTGCGCACTATCCCGTCACTGAGCATAGTGTCGCTCTCGCCTGACCTGCCAAAAATGAAAATGGCGGGGACTGCTCCCGCCGGGCTGGAGGTGTATTCCCGCCCGGTAGGCCCCAAAAATACTGTCTGCCACTACCGCACCACAAAGCCGGTTACGCTTAATCCGCTGTCAATCTCAGGCGTGGTCATGGGCACCGAGCCGGACGGACGTTCCGTGTTGCGTCTGCGCATAGCCAGCAGCGGGCAGGCGGACTGGAGCCAGTGTGACCTGCGCCATCTTAGCTTGTGGCTGGGAGAAGACGTGCCCGTGGCGACCGCGCTGCATCAGAGGCTGACCCGCCGTCAGGCCGCGATATACGTCCGCCTGGCCGGGCAGCAGGAGCGGATCGCCCTCAACGCCTGGTTCAGCCCGGGTGGATTTGGTGAGGACGACAGACTATGGCCAAAAGGTGACAGCGCCTTCAGCGGCTATCAGTTGCTGCTGGAGTACTTCACCTTCCCGGAGAAGTTTCGCTTTGTGACCCTGAACGGACTGGAAGCTATCCCTCTTCCACCCGGGCTCACGGGGTTTGATATTGAGGTGGTATTCAGTGAGGCGTGGCAGAGTGATTTGCCGGTGACCGATGCTTCGCTGAAACTGCACTGCGTACCGGTGATTAACCTGTTCACGCTGGAAGCAGACCCGCTGACGGTTAACGGACTGGAGAGCGAGTACCTGCTGCGCGCGAAGCGCCTGCAGGACGGACATACCGAAATTTACTCGGTGGATGCGGTCAGCGGTTCAGGGCTGACCGGTGCAGCTGAATACGTTCCGTTCACCAGTTTCCGGCACCGGGGCGGCATGATGCGACGCCTCGCACCTGAGCGCTATTTTCATACGCGCGTTCGAAAAGGCGTGACCGGGATGCACGACACCTGGCTGATACTCGGCGGTCAGCAGTGGGAGGAGGGGGAAGAGCTTTCCCGCGATACGCTCTCGCTGCGTATCACCGGCACCAACGGGCAGCTTCCGCGTCGTGCGCTGCAGAGCACCCTGTTGGACCGCTGCGAACAGGTGCTGCAGACCCCTGTCACGGTGCGCAATCTGACTCGTCCGACACTTCCTGCTTATCCACCCGCTGAGGACCGCTTTCACTGGCGGGTGCTGAGCCACCTCGGTTCCGGCTTCATCAATATGATGACTAGCGCAGAGGTGCTGCGCGGCACGCTGTCGCTGTACAACTGGCAGGATGACGAACTCTGCAACCGCAAACTGGATGCGATCCTTGACGTACAGCATCACCGTCTGCAGCGGTTTGAGTCTGGTTACCTGCTGCGCGGTCTCGACATTGAGGTGACGCTCGACAGCAGCGGTTTTACCGGTGACGGCGATATACACCTGTTCGGCGAGATGCTCAACCGCTTCCTGTCGCTTTATGCAGATATGAACCAGTTCATTCAGCTCTCCCTGATTATCCGGCCTGAAGGAAAATGTATCCGGTGGAAAGAGAATCACAGTCAGCGCCTGCCCGGCTAATCGCGCGGCTGGGTGACCGGCTGCCTTACATGAATTTTTACCGCTTCTGTCAGCTACTGGAAAGGAGCGATCCCGATGCACCCGTGCCGGGCAGCAGCTGGCAGGTGCGGCACGAGCCGGTGCGCTTCCGGCCTCATCCCGGCATGGGCTTTCCGGCAGGGGAAATGCGTGGCGCGGAGGAACCCGCTTATCCGCATCTGCCGCCCACGGTACGCATTAATTTCATGGGGCTCTATGGCACGGCGTCTCCGCTGCCGACGCACTACATTGATGACGTGACGCGGCAACGCGAAGGGCACGAGGCCACCCAGGATTTTCTGGATATCTTCAGCCACCGCCTGACCACCCAGTTTTACCGCATCTGGCGCAAATACACCTACCCGGCGACTTTCGCACCAGGCGGCACCGATGACACCTCTCAGTATCTGCTGGGGCTGGCGGGTCTGGGGATAAGCGGCTGTGCGCAGAATATCGCGACGCCGGTCTCGCGATTCCTGGCGTTGCTGCCGGTGATGCTGCTGCCCGGTCGAACCGCCGAAGGGGTCTCCTCGCTAGTGAAGCTGCTGGCACCGGACACGCGCGCGCAGGTCGTGCCCTGGGATTCACGTCGTATTCCCCAATCCTCAATACTGAATATGAGCACGCGCCACCCTGTCAGTCTGACGCATCGACCGGTGGTGGGGACGCATGCCACAGACGTCAACGGTCAGGTATTGCTGAGGCTGATCACCGAAAACCCTGCGGAAGTCCGGGGCTGGCTCCCTGGCGGGCAACTGCACGGCGACTTGATGGCGCTGTTGCATGTTTATCTGGGGGCAAAGCTGGATGCACGACTGGAGCTGTGCGTTGACCGCGCAATGATGCCTGATGCACAGCTAAGCTGCCGGAAGGAGGGGGCGCAACAACTGGGACGCACGGCGGTGCTTCCTCTGACACAACCCTCGGGCTCCCGCGAGTCTAACCAGATATCCATACAGCTCGGTCGCTATCAGCGCGTCCGGGTGCAACCTTCAAGGATCGAAACCGATGAACAGGGCGACTATCGCTGGTAAAACGCTTATCCCTCTTATGCTGGCACTGAGCGTCAGCAGCTGCGGTCTGACGCAGAAAGTATCAGAGGGCACCGTCTCCGTAACAAAATCCATTTTTTACAAACAAATACGCACACTGCATCTCGATTTTCGCGCTCGTGAAGGGGCAAACCGCAACGCACAGGGTGCTGCGCTCTCAACCGTGGTGCGCATCTGGCAACTGAAGGACAGTAGCGCTTTTGACGCCTCAGACTACCCCTCGCTATTCACTGCTGACAGTCAGGTTCTGAAGGCGGACCTGCTGGCACAAATGGACATACGCATCCGCCCGGGTGAGTCAGTCAGTATTGATATGCCGATGGACGATAAAGCGGAGGTCGTGGCGGTGGCCGGCCTCTTCCTCTCGCCGGACACTCAGGATGATCAGTGGCGACTGCTGCTGACCCGCGATGATCTCGACCCGGATAAGGCGCGCGTGATTGAACTGGGTGACGGTACACTGACTTTGGTCGCGGAAAAGGCTAAAAGACCCTGATGATGCCTTCACTTTATGAGATCCTTTACGGCAATTTTAGTGGCGGGCTGGCGCTCGATGCCGTGAGCGAACGGGACCAGGTCATTCTTTCGGTGCTGGATAACCTGCAGCGCATCCTCAACACCCGTGCAGGCTCAATTGCACACATCCCCGATTATGGACTGCCGGATATGACGAGCATCCTGCAAGGGATGCCGGGCACTGCGCACCAGCTGCTTCACACCTTTTCAAGCGTGTTGCTGAAGTACGAACCGCGCCTTAAGCGTATTGAGGTGGCATTGCTGGAACAAACGGTGCCAGGCGAATTGCGCTACGCCATTGAAGCCGAACTCACCGGTATTGGCCTGGTGCGCTACGGCACGGAATTCAAACCAGAGGGCAGAGTGTTGCTGCGTCACTTAAAGCAACAGCAGTTAATGGGCAGTGGTTTGACGGGATAAACAAGGAAGGTTGTTGAATATGAATCAGGTGATTAAAACCGGTGCAGATCCGCGCACCTTACCAGGCTATTCCCAGTTGCGGGAAGAGATGAGTAAGCTGACGCATCCCGCCCGGCCCGATGTTGATTGGGGCAAAGTGGAGAGACTCACGCTGGGGTTGTTTGAACAAAATGGACTGGAGTTGCAGAGTGCGGCCTGGTTCACTTTGGCGCGTGCCAACAACGCGGGTTTGAGGGGGCTCAATGAAGGCTTGAATCTGATTGACGCGCTGGTGGTACATCAGTGGTCGATTTTCTGGCCGCTGGCGATTGATGCGCGCGCCGATATCCTCAGCGTGATGTTTCGACGTCTGCAAAGTCTCTACCGTGGCTGGCAGGTGGTGGGCAGCGAGATGGCGGCGCAGTTATTAGAAACGGAGCGCTTGCTGATATCCCTGCGTGAAGCGTTGTTACGTTTTGGTATCAGGGAATTCGCGCAGGCTAATACGTTATTGCATCAGGTCAAACACTCCATAACGCAGCTTCAAGAAAGACTGCCCTCTCCGGTGCAGCTTATTCCGGCAGCACTCAACAGTGAACACCACAGCGATCAGGCTCGCGTTTATGTGGTCTATCCTGATGCGGATGAGCAGCAAGACGCGCCCACAACGGCATCATCATTAAAATCATTTGTGAGTGGGGCCTGCTGTGCCTTACTGGCTGGCGTTTTAGTCTTTGTCTGTGGCAGTTGGTATCGATACGAACAGCATCAGCACTTGATGGCCTCTCAAGCCCTGCTCGAACAACAGCGCAGAGAGAAACAAGCGATATCGTTGGAAAAATTACAGAGCTGGCATCGTGGTATGGCGCAGTTGGAAAATATGGCTGAACAACTCAATGGACTAGATAAAACTAAAGGGAAATATCTCACGGTGAGTGAGCTTAAAACGGGGATTTTTTCCGCGATGCAGGCCTTTAACCAGCAGATTCCGGTTGAAGAGCAACTTCGACGTTATGCTGAAGGTAACGGTGATCAGTTGAGTGAACAAACACAGACGGGATTACTGTTAAAACAGCTGATGTTTCGTTATCAACTCATACAACAGGATCACGCAGAGTCGCTCACCGATCGGGAAAAAGCCAATCTAAATCAAAGTCGTACCAGGTAGACTTCTGAAATCAGCGCTAAACCATTAAAACAGATTGAATCCAATGGGTGGGCAGGTTACAACGTTGCAAAACCATGAATGGATGCTGGTGCAGTATCGACAACCCTCCTGACCCGGAGGGCTTTTTTATCGCTTTAACAACGGAAAACTATGCCTCACACTTACCGCCCATGGATGAAAAGGTATTGGCTGGTCTGGCTACTTCTCACGCTGGTGACTTTGTTCGCATTACTTGCCGAACAAATCCTGGATCAACGGCGCACGCGTGAAGCGGAATTCCATCAGCATTTCAGTCGTATTGCGGCCTATTTAACGCAGAATGAAACTCTGTTGCCATTATTGACGGGTGATGAAAACCTTACTGAATTGCAGAAGAAATTTCCGCAAATCGTGCAGCTTGAGCACACACAGAACAGGCCGCTAACCGGCCCGCGGTTTGAAGATGCCAGCGAAGGACGGTACTGGCTGTATAACCCCTATCGACAATTCCGCATGCTGGTGGATTTGCATTTTGCCGTGCAAGCCCCAGAGGTCGGGTTGGCACTTGCATTTCATATTCATGCTCAGCCCGCAATATCAACTTCGGCCTATTCTGAAACGGCGCGTTGGCAATGGCAGCGTCCGTTTATCAACCTCTACCAACCTTTTCTGATTAAAGGCAGCGCGAATCCTGATTGGCGTGCGCTGCATGTCGCTCCGCCCCTGCTGGCGTTGATGTTGTGGCTCATCATCGGTTTTCTCGGTTGGGAATTATTGCGTCACTGGCGACAAAACGTCGAAATGCGTCTGCGGGCTGACTATTTCCAGCGCACGCGGCGTGAATCTTTGGGTGAATTCACGGCGGGTATCATCCATGAAATTAACCAGCCGCTCACCGCGATTAACACGTGGTTACACACCAGCCAGCTGCTGCTTAAGCAAGGCAAACACGATAGCCTGCCGCAGACACTCGGTGCCGTCAGTTTACAAACTGAACGATTGGCCGGATTGCTGCAACGTTTTCGCGACATTGTCAGCGAACGCCCGGTGGCGATGACTGCGATCGGTGTTGAATCAACATGGCGGCGAGTCACGGTGCTATTACAACAAGAACTGGATGCGGGCGCTGTGGTGCTTCATCAGCAGTTTCAGCATGACCACGCGCGTGTTATCGGCGACGAACAATGGCTCGAACAGGTCTTTCACAATCTGCTACAAAATGCGATCCACATGCAGCAAGGGCAGGCGGATGCGTGGGTGGCTATCAATTCAGAACGCCTGGCGCACGAGATTAAAATCATCATCAGTGATAACGGACCAGGCTTTTCTGTCGAAGGATTAGCGCAGGCCTGTATGCCGTTTTACAGCTCGCGACCAGAAAGCATGGGGCTTGGCATGACGCTGGTTGAGAGCTTGATGTTACGCATGAATGGCCAGCTGCGGCTGGCAAACCGCGCCGAAGGCGGCGCGGAAATCACCCTAATTTTCCCACTGGCGGAGTAACGGAATGAGCGCAAAAGTTTGGTTAGTGGATGATGATTTGTCGGTGCGTGAATCATTGGGTTTTCTCTTAAGAACGCTGGAATATGACGTTGCCGACTTTGCTGATTTGGCCTCATTTGAGGCGGCTACGTCAGCGCAGGAACCGCTGCGCGGCTGTTTGCTGCTGGACGTCCGCATGCCGGGCATCAGTGGCCTTAGCTGGTTGGCAGAGAAGGGCGAAAGGCATCCGCTGCTGCCGGTGATCATCATGACCGGTCATGGCACGATTGAAGCCTGTCGCCGTGCGTTCCGTCAGGGGGCTTTCGAGTTTTACACCAAACCGTTAGAGATTGAACCGTTGCTGGAAAGCGTGCACCAGGCAATGCATGAAAGTGAACAGCGCGCGCAGCGCTGGCAGGCGCAACAGATTTTGCAGTCGCGTTTTGCATTGTTGTCGGTGCGTGAAAACGAAGTGATGCAACTGATGATTGCCGGGCAGACCAGCAAAGAGATAGCGCGTGATTTATCGCTGTCACCACGAACGGTTGAAGCCCATCGCGCCGCAGTTCTGACTAAACTGGAAATGGACAATCTTGCGCAACTGATTCACGCCTGGCAGCAACTTAACCAGGTATAACTACCTGGCAGAACGCGTGATCACCCGAATATTTATTAACCTGCTCTCATTTTACAGTGTCACCTAACATAACTCAGGAGTGACACATGACTATTCGCCTTTCTTTGATTGCTGCTGCGGCGGCATTTGTTTCTTTTGGCAGCCAGGCCGCCGTGACTGAATCCAATCTGTCATTGGCTGAGGCGCAAAAACTGGCCAGCGCAGCTATTCAGTCCTGCGCAGCAAAAAATTACAATGTCACCGTGACAGTGGTGGATCGCGCAGGTTTAGTGACTGCGGTACAGCGTATGGACAATGCCGGTCCGCACACCGTAGAAGCAAGCCGTATGAAGGCCTATACCGCGTTGAGTACCAGGAATCTGAGTGGCAAAGTGATGGAAACGGCACAGAACAATCCAGGCGCGCAGAATATGCGTGACGTACCAGGCTTTCTGCTGTTAGCCGGTGGCGTGCCGGTAAAAAGTGGTAATCAGGTGATTGGTGCGATTGGTGTCGGTGGTGCGCCGGGCGGTAATCTTGATGAGGCTTGCGCGCTGGATGCATTGAAAGCGATTGATTAAGTCATGATGGGCGCAATATATTGCGCCCATCAAGCACATTGTCTGTCGTGTCACTTCAATTAGCCTGTCCAATATAGCCAGGGCACGTCCTGCAGGACACCCGCTACGGAATATCGGTTTCCCTGCCGCGCTATGACTCTACTGATGAACTGCCATAATGTACGCGTCTTGACGCCACAAAACACAGCAGCGGCACCGGTAAGGTAAACAACAGTAGCAACCACAGCAGTACGTACACCGCATCGACGCCGTCATTTTGCAGATTGTTATATAGCTGAACCGGCATGCCCTGAGGGAAATAGGCGAAAATCATGACAATGCCGAACTCACCCATGGCGCGCACCCACGCCAAAGCTGTTGCAGAGGCCAAACCCGGCGCGGCCAGCGGAACCGACAAACGCCAAAATCCTTGCCACGGTGAGGCACCTAAGGTACGACCGGCATCCAGAATATCCTGCGGAACGCCCGCAAAAGCGGAACGTGCAGTGGTAATGAAGTAGGGCAGTGCGCCGTACCATTGCGCCAGAATAAACGCGGCAGGATTGTTAACCAGCGTCCAGCCAAATTTCCCCAGTAATTCCCCCGGAACACTATAAGGTCCGTAAGCGCTCACCAGTAAAATCCCCATTGCCAGCGGAGGCGTCAGTAATGGAATCATCACCAACAGTTCCACAATGGCGCGCGCACGCCCCTTTGCCTGCGACAACCACCACGCCACCGGCAATCCGCTGATAAAGATCAACAGCAGCGCAATCGCGCCCAATCCCAAAGAGGTGGAGATGGCACTCCCATCGCCCCAGGCAAGGTGCATGTGCTGCCATTGAGTGACACCAATCAGGGTGACGAATGGCACGGCCAGCAACATCAGTGCTGGCAGTGACAACCAAAGCGCGGTGGCGTGACCGGTCTTCATTACTGATAAACAGCTCCGCCTTTCGGCGCGGCGTAGCCATTCTGTTTAAACAGCGCCTGACCTGGCTTACTCAGCATGAAATCGACAAAGGCTTTACCCGCCGCCGCACCGTGCGGAGCGTTTTTCAGCACGGCTGCGTAGTAAACCAGCGGTTGAGTGTGCAGCACTTTATCTTTGCCAGCGCTGTCTTTGACGCTGAAGCAGACAGTGTCATACCACTGTTTTGCCATGTCTGGGTTGCTCAGGTTGATCTCATCCGGCAGCGCCACATAAGGCAGATGCGCGGATATCACTTCACTCTCATAACCTGCCGCGGCATCGACCTGACCACTCTCCAGACGAGCCAGCAGGCCACCTTCAAGATGGGTCTGAGCAGGGTTTTGGTAGCCACCGAGAATTTTATCGGCGATGCCAGGCTGCTTGTAATACTTCTCAGCCAGCAGCAGGGTAAAGATAATGTTCTGGCCTTTTGGATCGTTAATCGGATCGGTGCGACCGAATTTAATTCCCGGCGTGGCCAGCACTTTCAGCCAACTGGCATCTGCGCCTTTAGCCTGTGCGAACTGCTGGGCAAATTTGCCTTTCGGGCTGTACGCCACCACCATGCTGGTGCTGGCAACCGGTACGGCATCATCAATCAATCCTGCATCTTTCAAAATCTGCATCGGGCCCGGCGTGATGGAAACGAACACGTCAGCGGTGATTTTCTTACTCGCGAGCAGTCGAGCCATGCCGTATGCGCCCTGGCCTTGCCCTTCATATTTCCCGTCGTTCTGTTTGGCAAAGGCTGGACCTAAAGACTGGTCCATCACTTTTCCCATCGAACCAGCATAAGTTACGCGAATATCGGTACTGGCTTGTGCTTGCAGGCTGACGCCCGCGGCGGCGGTTAACATCAATGCTGTGAGATATCTGACTTGCATTCCCTTTCTCGCTATATAATTAGGTAGATAACGATTATCGGAAATTGTGCAATCAGTGCAAGCTGAAATCTGTTGCGAAATATGGGGATAGCCCGCCGGAGCGGGCTGACGACATCAGGCGAGAATGCGCTGAGCCCAGGATGCAATATCATCACCGCTACCCATATCCAACTGCACCAGCCCGTTGGTGATAAAGGTGGGTGAGACGTGAATACCGTTCTGGCGCGAATACTTGCAGTGCCACTTGATTTCATTTTGCAGCTCGGCGCGCAGGAACGGCGCATGGGCATCGATACCGCTGTATTGTTGCAAACGAGCAAGAATTTGGTGCGGTGTGGCGTCCATGTTCGGCCCATGACTGTGATCGGTGAACTCAAACTCTTCACGATGATCGGCGACCGCCTGCAGCACGCGTTTTGCAGCGGCTTTGCCCTCTGGCAAAGTGGAAGCGGCAAGGATGTAACGAACGATCAGCCCGGAATACATATGCCACGGCTGGGATTGCAGCCGAATCTTTAGCGTCATCTTATCTTCCCCCACCAATGCCAGCAGCGCATCCAGTTTATTAAAGGCACGGACTGAGAACGGACAGGTGGGTTCAAGAAACACTTCAAACACTTTGGGGCCGTGGCCCCAGATCAATGGATCGGCGTGTAACACGGTGGTTTGACTCATATTCATTCCCTGTTGCGAGGTTAAACGTTGCCTTACTTTGGCAAAGCGCGGCGACGACAGCCAGCTTAGGTTTATGCTTTTTTGTTACAAGGACATTTGCGGTCGTCAGCACGATGCAAAATAAAAATCATTTTATAGATCCGCTAACTACAAGAATGTCCGCTGTTCCGGCATTTGCTCAGAAAATAAACGGCTATAGTTATGCCAGCTTTGTTCTCTTTTTGTGCGGTCAGCGCCGCACGTTTTATTCATTTGCCTGGAGCCAATAGATAAGCAACGAGGTTCAATGTGTTTGCCGAAATATCCTGGAAAATCATCCATCAGGTGATCAATCAGACCATTGCGGAGATGGTGGATGAGCAGCAAACGTTGGATGTGGTCAGCCTGCGCAGACGGCTACGTGAGATGGCCGAAAGCGAAACAGATGAAGAGATGGTGCTGTGCTATTGGCAAGCGAGCAAGGTGCTGATGCGTTTACCGCCGACAATCACCGCCAGCCAACTGATTGAAGCAGCGAGGCATGCTTTTCGCAGCCCACTGAATCACGATCCGCTTTAACCCTAAATGCTTTTCTGACGAATCGCGGATAATCGTTTGATTTATCGTCATAATCCTGGCGTACGCTCTGCTAAACTAGAGCGTCAAAACGCTGAAACAGAGGACAGTAATGAAAATCAAAAGTTATGCCGCGATGAACGCAGGCGAAGCGCTGGTGCCTTTTGAGTATGAGGCCGGTCCGCTGGCAGCTGAAGAGGTACAGGTTGAGGTCGATTACTGTGGCGTTTGCCACTCTGACCTGTCGATGATTGATAACGAGTGGGGCATCTCAGCCTTCCCGGTGATCGCGGGCCATGAAGTGATTGGCCGCATCAGTGCGTTAGGTGAAGCCGCACAGAATAAAGGGCTGAAAGTTGGTCAGCGCGTGGGAATCGGCTGGACAGCGAAAAGTTGCCAGCACTGTAATGCCTGCATCAACGGCGAGCAGGTTAACTGCGAAAACGGTTCAGTGCCCACCATCATGAACAAAGGCGGCTTCGCCAGCCATCTGCGTGCTGACTGGCAATGGGTAATCCCGCTGCCAGAGTCAATGGATATTACCACTGCCGGCCCACTGCTGTGCGGCGGTATCACCGTGTTCAAACCGCTGCTGATGCACAACATCAATGCCACCAGTCGTGTGGGCGTGATCGGCATCGGTGGCCTTGGCCACATGGCTATCAAACTGTTGCGTGCGATGGGTGCGGAAGTGACTGCGTTCAGCTCCAACGCCAGTAAAACGGAATCTATCCTGGCGATGGGTGCGGATCGCGTGGTGAACAGCCGTGATCCGCAAGCATTGAACGCGCTGGCAGGCCAGTTTGATCTGATCATCAGCACCGTTGCGGTTGATTTGGACTGGCAACCGTACTTCCAGGCGCTGGCACCGCACGGTAAATTCCACACCGTGGGTGCCGTGATGAAGCCCTTTGAAGTTCCGGCTTTCAGCCTGATCATGGGTGACCGTGCCGTGACAGGATCATCCACCGGTTCTCCGGGCCAGTTGCGTTCGTTAATGAAACTGGCATCGCGTGCTGACGTTGCGCCAACGGTAGAAGCGTTCCCGATGTCGAAAATCAACGACGCGCTGGATCATGTCCGCGCCGGTAAAGCGAATTACCGCGTAGTGCTGAAAGCGGATTTCTAACATGGTGATAGGGTCGGCAGCCATGCCCTTGCAACTTCAATGTCAGATGAGGGTCCGACTTTACGTTGCAGTGCAGCCATGCCGACATTGAGTCTTGCGGTGCGCATCGTGCGCACCGATTCATCGCCCCTCCATTCTTAAGCTGCATCGTCCTTCCAAACAGCATTCCCCTTACTAATAACCTGATTATTCAGCATTATATTGCTCATCACTTTGCTACTCTGATGCTCTATCGAGCAAAACTCCGAGGACAGCGATGAAGATTTCCAGCTATGCCGCTCTGCAAGCGGGTGAGGCGTTAGTGCCTTATGAATATGATGCCGGCCCGCTGGCAGCGGAAGACGTACAGGTTGAAGTCGATTACTGCGGCGTGTGCCATTCCGACTTGTCGATGATCGATAACGAGTGGGGCGGTTCACGTTATCCGTTGATTGCCGGACATGAAGTGATTGGTCGCGTGGCGGCGCTGGGAGAGGCGGCGCAAAACAAAGGGCTCAGCATCGGGCAACGCGTCGGTATCGGCTGGACGGCAAAAAGCTGCCATCACTGTGATGCCTGCATCGCAGGCGATCAGGTGAACTGCGAAAATGGCAAAGTCTCCACCATCAATAACCACGGCGGTTTTGCCAGCCATCTGCGCGCCAACTGGCAATGGGTGATCCCGTTGCCTGAGACGCTGGATCTGGCATCTGCAGGTCCGTTGCTGTGTGGTGGCATCACCGTGTTCAAACCGCTGCTGATGCACAACATCAATGCCACCAGTCGTGTGGGCGTGATTGGAATTGGTGGACTAGGGCACATGGCGATTAAGCTGCTGCGTGCGATGGGCGCGGAAGTCACTGCTTTCAGTTCCCACGCCAGCAAAACCGATTCGATTCTGGCGATGGGTGCCAATCGGGTGGTAAACAGCCGCGATGCGGAAGCCCTGAATGCATTAACTGGTCAGTTTGATCTGATCATCAGCACCGTTGCCGTGGATTTAGACTGGAAGCCCTACTACCAGGCACTGGCGCGACAAGGCAAGTTCCACACGGTGGGCGCGGTGATGAAGCCGTTTGAGGTTCCGGCGTTCAGTTTGATTGTTGGCGATCGTGCGCTAACCGGATCTTCAACCGGTTCTCCCGCTCAGTTACGTACCTTGCTCAAGTTAGCCGCCCGCGTGGATATCGCTCCACAGGTGGAGGAATTTCCGATGTCGCAGGTCAATGCCGCGTTAGAACATGTGAGAGCGGGAAAAGCCCATTATCGCGTGGTACTCAAAGCGGATTTTTAAGTCTCGCTGACGAGATGAGGTGCGCATCCTTGCGCACCAACCCTTATTTACCTTGTGGATCGCTTTCGCCCAGGAAGAAATACCACAACGGAATCGACATCAGTGCGGTGAACACTGCGCTGTATAAGGCAATCATCAACCCCTGCGTGATGTACATCGTTAATGACCAGTGGCTAAACGGGATACCGTATTGATCGATCACTCCGCCAATAATCGCATTGCTCATCACCGAAACGACAATCACCGCCAGAATGCAAACGCCGCGCAGGAAGTTACGCATCTCCTTGCGCTTCACCGTAAAGCGAGCGCGAATAATGCCAAGCGGAGACTGCTGCGACGCCAGAATCTCCGCTTCGGTCATCGGAACACGTTGCTGTTTACGCCAGCGCAAAACGTCAATCAGCAGAAATGCCAGCAAACTCACCCCCATCACCGGCAGCGCATAACCCAGCGCCAACGCCAC
Source organism: Pantoea folii (assembly GCF_056678875.1). Lineage (NCBI taxonomy): Bacteria > Pseudomonadati > Pseudomonadota > Gammaproteobacteria > Enterobacterales > Erwiniaceae > Pantoea > Pantoea folii. Next base: position 26,792 of record NZ_JBWXON010000015.1, read on the forward strand.
CATCAGGCAGGTGCCTTTAATGTAGTGCGGTATAGCAAGCCAGGTCTCCGTCAACGTTTTCGCCGGGCTGGCTTCCGCCTGTTGCGGACGGCGAGCCCACCACATGCGATAACCCAGCACGATCATCGTGCATAAACCGAGTCCAAAGAACGCCAGCAACAGTTGGTTAGGCAAGCCAAACAGCACGCCCATATGCGCATCCACGCCCCAGCGCGTCAGTTTTGCCACCAGTGGGAACTGGGCGAAATAGACGTGATCAACAATCGTGAAGTCTTGCGGATTCACGGAAACCGCATCAACCCGTGTCGGCCAGCTTCGATCGATTTCGGTTACTGCCCATGCTTTGTCCGCGCTTTTCGGCTGACGTAACTCCAGCTTACTGGCGCTCAATCCATCCTGACGGGCGGCGCTGAGTACGCGATCCCAGTCACTGTCCGGCTGGTTGTTGGGCATCGGCTTCGCGGGCTGCGCAACCGGTTTTGCCATTGATGACATCGACATACTGGACATGTCCATATTCGGCATATCCATATCAGGCATGCCTGGCATGCTGTGATGGTCAGCATGAGGATCGGCGGGCGCCGTATCGCCACTAAGTGAGGTGTTGACCTGTGGTGTCAGCCAGTTCAACTCCGTACGCCAGCGGTCAATATTATTACCCGCCCACTGCGACCAGGTTAAACCGGTGGCGGAGAAGAATACCAATCCCAGCACCAGCGTCAGACCCAGCGTGATATGCCAGTGACGGCTAAAGGCGAATCCCTGGTGCGCGGCTTTCAGCTTACGTTTCGGGCGCGTGCCCAGCCACAGCACCACGCCGCCCAGTGCGGCCACCCACAACCAGGACGCCGCGAGCTCGCTGTAGTTGCGGCCAAAATCACCCAACAGCAGACTGCTGTGCAGCAGATCAAGCGTGGTACGCAACGGCAGTACACCGCTGGTGCCGTACACCGTCATATCGCCTTTAACTTTCAGGCTATAAGGATCGATAAACACCGCGCGAGACTGCGAAGCACCCAGTGAGGCATCGCTGAACTGTACGCGAGTGGTATCCGTTGCGCCTGGCGCAGGCCGCACAGCGTAAATGTGCTGTTTCTCACCTGCGTAGGCGCGTGCCGCGCTGATTTGCGCAGACAGTGGCTGAGCAGGGCCATTGGGTTGTGCCGTTAACGCATCGGAGTAGATGACGTTTTCCAGTTGTGGCGTCAGCACATAGAGCGTGCCGCTGAGTGCCGCGACAAAAATAAAGGGCGCGACAAACAGGCCAATATAAAAATGTAAGCGACGAAGTAGATTAAGCACCGCACCACGCGGTGCTGCAGAGTGAGCAGCAGACAAAGCCGTCTTCCTTCCGGTTAGAGAATGCCGTGACGCAAAAAGGAGCGTCGTTAATGATGTTATCAGCAGGAGAGAACAGCAGGCGGCGCGCGCGGACGGTGTGTCGGGCTAAAGCGTCGGATCACCGGAGCTTGCAGAGGCGGCAGCGGTGGGGCGCGAGAAATCACCATCATCAGCCAGATGAACGGGATGAACACCCACATCATCAACGGCACATGCACCAGCAAGTCACAGTAGCCGCAGGCGAATTCACCGTCTTCCATCATGTGATGGTCCATGCCCGGCATCGCCATATCCATCATCATTTCGTGATGATGTATCGACATTTCAGACGTCATGCCGTGGGATGGCATATCCATCATGCGGCTTTGCCGTTCCATCAACGACTTCGATACGATCGGCGCGACAAACAGCAGCAGCACCGCCAGGATGGCGATACAGGCAGTCAGGCGCTGGCGAAGTTGATGTGAAAAGGTCATGGCGGCGACGAAATGATTCAACAAATGAGGCCGAAGTGTAACGCCATTGCCGCAGAAGGGTTACAGAAACTCAGGCTAATTTAGAAAAAATTCGCACCTTTTGAAAAAAGTCACTTTACGCGCCGTATTTGTTAACCTAAATGCAACCTGATGAGAACAGTGCGGAAACATGTAAACGGAGAAGCGATGAAAATAGTGATGCTGGATGGTGATACGCTGCCTACACCGCCGACACGCCCGGAGTGGTGTACGGAATGGGATTTTCGTGGAACAACGGCACAGCACGACATTATTTCTGCCTTAAAGGGCGCGCAGATTGCCATCACCAACAAAGTGCCGCTGCGCGCGGAAACACTGAAACAGTTGCCGGATCTGCGCTACATCTGTGTCGCGGCAACGGGTTACGACTGTATCGATTTGGATGCATGTCGTGAACGCGGCATTATGGTCAGTAATGTGCCCGGCTACTCCACGCGAAGCGTCTCCGAAGGCGTGATTGCCGCCTTATTCGCCCTGCGCCGCCATCTGGTGGATTACGCCAACAGCACGCGCGCGGCCTGGCCTGCATCGTCGCATTTTTGTGTGCATCGCCAGCCGATTCAGGACATTTACGGTGCGACCTTAGGGATTGTCGGCAAAGGCGACATCGGCAGCGCGGTGGGTGCGATGGCAGAAGCGCTCAGCATGACGGTACTCTACGCGGACCGCAAAGGCAGTTCAGCGCCGCGCGCTGGTTATGTTCCGTTTGAAGAGGTGCTGGCGCGTAGTGATGTGTTGAGCTTGCATTGCCCGCTGACGCCGCAAACTCAGCAGTTAATCGATTTGCAGGCGCTGGCGCAGATGAAGCCGTCAGCCTGGCTAATCAACACTGCACGCGGTGGACTGATCAATGAAACGGAACTGGCCCACGCGCTGCGTCAGGGTGTGATTGCCGGTGCAGCGCTGGATGTGCTCAGCAGTGAACCACCGGCAGCCGATCATCCGCTGTTGCAACCGGAAATTCCTAACCTGCTGCTGACACCACACATCGCCTGGGCCAGCCAGCAGGGAGTGAACAATCTGTTGCGGGGTATTGAAGCTAATCTCGAGGGATTTGCTCAGGGCAATCCAACGCATGTGGTGAGCTAAGCGCTTAAAAAATCGAGCGGCCCAGTCGCTCGGTGAGTTTCTCCAGCAGCGCGGTGCCCGCCAGAGAGTTACCGGAGTGATCCAGCGCCGGCGACCATACCGCGATACACATCTCACCGGGGATGACCGCGACAATGCCGCCACCTACGCCCGACTTCGCGGGCATTCCCACACGCCAGGCGAACTCGCCAGCACCGTCATACATGCCGCTGGTCATCATCAGCGCATTGACCTGGCGTGCCTGACGCGGTGAGATCACGGCCCACTCATCATGCTGACTGCGTCCCTGGTTAGCGAGATAGAGAAAGGTGCGCGCCAGCTCTTCACAGCTCATGGAGAGTGAGCAGTAGTGGAAATAGGTTTCCATCACTTTGCTGACATCATTGTGGAAATTGCCAAATGATTTCATCAGCCAGGCAATCGCGGCATTGCGAGCCGAATGCTCGTATTCAGAGCGCGCAACCACACGGTCATAGTTGATGTCGCTTTGCTGAGCCAGGCGGCGCACAATCTCCAGCATGCGCTGGCGCGGGGCAGTTAAACGACTCTCCAGCAAGTCACACATCACCAGCGCACCAGCGTTAATGAAGGGATTGCGGGGTTTGCCCTGTTCCAGCTCCAACTGCACCAGCGAGTTAAACGCCTGACCGGAGGGTTCCTTACCCACACGCTGCCAGATCTCGGCATCGTCATACAGCGTCAACGCGACCGTGAGTGATAGCACTTTGGAGATCGACTGAATGGAAAAACGCGTGGAAGCATCGCCAGCCTGAAAGCGCTGACCATCGGGTGTGACAATGGCGATGCCGAGCTGATCGGCATCGACACCGGCCAATGCGGGAATGTAGTCCGCCACCTTGCCCTGTCGCGTTAAAGGACGGACTTCAGCGACAATTTCTTCCAGCAATCCATTCGTGAGTTCTGACACCAGATGGCTCCAATTTTCTTGTTTTTCCGTTTCAAATACGTTTGCGGATTGTTTCATAGCGCGTATCTGCAGTCATGAAGCCGCTATCAGCTGCGCAATCAAGAGAATGGCAATCGAAGTGCGGTAGTAGAGACCGCATGATCTTCACGGCCAGGATCATGGTGATTTGCCCCTAATTCGTCAACGGGCGACGTAAAATTCTGTGAGCCTTCCGGGTGAAGCCTGCGTTACAGTGCATAAATCCAGCAAAAACATCGGGCTCACATTATGTTGACCAATCTGTTGCGTGATTTTCCGTCAGCGGCTCAAACCGGCAGCGCTGAAACCTTCGAAGCACTGCTATCACAACCCAATCTCCTGATTGAACGTATCGTTTCAACCGGGCAAGCCAGTCCGCCCGATTTTTGGTACAGCCAGACGCAAGGTGAATGGGTGATGATTTTACAGGGCTCGGCTGGATTGCAGTTGGAAGGCGAAAGCGAAGCGCGCACACTGTTACCCGGCGATTTCATCGATATTCCTGCAGGCTGCCGCCATCGCGTTTGCTGGACGGATAGCCAGGGCCCTACGGTATGGCTGGCGGTGCATTACGGAGAGCTGCCCAGCCAACCGTAAAATTCTGTTGCCAATGATTGCGTTACGCGATCGCCTGAGTTAGCTATGCTGACGGTTTTTCGTCGCGGGAGATGCGGCGCTGATGTAATTGAGGATCTGCATGTCTGTTTCGCAAAATGCCACTCAGCCTGAGAATACGATGCGCGCCGGGCGCTTTATGCTGCTGCAAAAGCTGCTGCGCCGCGATAAAACACCCGTGGCTTTATTGCTGCTCGCCGCACTGGTCGGTGTGCTTACCGGTTTGGTCGGCGTGGCCTTTGACCGCGCGGTGAATTTCATCCTGCATTCGCGCCTGAACTGGCTGGAAAACGCTGCCACTCATCCCCTTTTTAAGGTCCTGTGTGCTTTTCTGGTTTCCGCTGTATTGGGGGCCATTGGTTATTATCTGGTGCGGCGATTCGCGCCGGAAGCGGGTGGTTCAGGCATTCCCGAAATCGAAGGGGCGCTGGAAGAGCTGCGTCCGGTGCGCTGGTGGCGCGTGCTGCCGGTGAAGTTTCTTGGCGGTATGGGAGCGCTGGGCTCAGGCATGGTGTTGGGGCGCGAAGGCCCAACCGTGCAGATCGGCGGCAATATTGGCGGTATGTGTCTGGATCTGTTCCGCGTTAAGTCGTCTGAATCCCGGCATACCTTGATCGCCACCGGGGCAGCGGCGGGGTTATCGGCGGCTTTCAATGCGCCGCTGGCAGGCATCCTGTTTATTATCGAAGAGATGCGTCCGCAGTTTCGCTACAGCCTGATTTCAATCAAAGCGGTGTTTGTCGGCGTGATCGTTTCCAGCATCGTATTTCGTTTGTGTAATGGGAATGAAGCCATCATCAACATCGGCCAGTTGCGCGATGCGCCTACCAACACGCTTTGGCTCTATTTGTTGCTCGGCATCCTGTTTGGCGGCTGCGGTGTGGCGTTTAACCGCCTGATATTTCTCGCGCAGGATCAGTTTCAACGATTACATCAAGGCCGCACTGCCGCCTGGGTAATGTGGGGCAGCCTGCTGGCGGGATTGTGTGGTGTGCTTGGCCTGTTTCTGCCTGCTGCGGTGAGCGGCGGAATTACACTGATTCCCGATTTCTCTGCGGGAAGTTACAGCGCGCTGGCCTTGTTCGGCCTGTTCGCCCTGCGGACGTTAGTGACAATTTGCTGCTTCTCTTCAGGCGCGCCGGGCGGGATCTTTGCGCCGATGCTCACCCTGGGCACCTTGCTGGGTACCTGTTTCGGTCAACTGTGTATTCACTGGTTCCCCGGTTATCAACTGGAGGCCGCGACCTTTGCCGTGGCTGGCATGGGCGCACTGTTTGCCGCTTCGGTGCGCGCGCCTTTAACCGGCATCGTGCTGGTGTTGGAAATGACCAACAACTACCAGTTGATTCTGCCGATGATCATCACCTGCCTGGGTGCAACCCTTGCTGCACAGTTCTTTGGCGGCAAACCGCTGTACTCTTCGATTCTGGCGCGCACGCTGGCTAAGGCTCAGCTCAGCGGTCACGCCAGTGCAAAGACACACTAAGGACGTTTACCCACGCTGTGTGTCAGCGTGGTCCAGCGGCGCGCCTGTTCGCTAAGACTGAAGCCGAGGCCGTGACGATCGGAGATCAACATGCGGCCGTCACGCAGTTCTAACTGCTCATTGAACAACGGGTTGAGCCATTCAAAATGCTCCAGCCAGGGTTCGATGGGATAGGCGGCGGCGAGATGAATGTGAATCTCCATCGCGAAATGTGGTGCCAGTTTACGTCCGTGGCGCGCCGCTAAATCCATTATCTGCAGGAATGGCGTAATACCGCCGACGCGCGGCGCATCCGGCTGCACAAAGTCGCTGGCGTTGCCAAGAATGAGCTGCTCATGTTCACGGAAACTGGTGAGCATCTCACCGGTGGCAATCGGCGTGTCCAGCGCGGCAGTCAGTGCGGCGTGACCTTCTACGTCGTAGGCATCCAGCGGTTCTTCAATCCACACCAGATTGAACTGCTCCATCTTACGTCCCATGCGAATCGCTGTTTCGCGATCCCACTGCTGGTTCGCGTCCACCATGAGCGGGAAATCATCGCCCAGCGTCTGACGCACCGCGGTGAGGCGACGCAAGTCTTCAGCAGTGTTAGGTTGGCCGACTTTGAGTTTGATGCCGCCAATGCCATTTTCACGCGAGATCGCCACATTCTTGATCACCTGATCAAGCGGCGTATGCAGGAATCCGCCCGAAGTGTTGTAGCACTGCACGGAATCACGATGCGCGCCGAGCAGCTTCGCCAGGGGTAATTGGGCGCGCCGCGCTTTCATATCCCACAGCGCAATATCAAACGGTGAAATCGCCTGCACCGCCATGCCGCTGCGGCCCACCGACGCGCCTGCCCACAGCAGTTTGGTGTAAATCTTGTCGATGTCATTGGGATCTTCACCAATCAGCGCATCGGCAATTTCACAAGCATGGGCGTAAATGCCCTGGCCGCCCGCGCGTTTGGAATAGCTAAAACCAATGCCCTGGAAACCGTCACGCGTTTCGATCTCCGCCACGATGATCGCCACTTCTGTCAGCGGTTTCTGGCGTCCGGTCAGCACTTTGGCATCGCTCACCGGCGTCGCCAACGGCAAAAACGCCAACGATAAATTCACCCAAGCGATGCGATCACCGCTCTCAGCAGCGTTCCCGGCTCCGGTTGTTTTGGCATAGCTTACGGCACTGGAATTCACACTCGACATGATGTTCCCCTTTAAATGATTGCGCTAACATTTTGAATCGGAGAAGACTATGCGCCAATAACGTTGAGCTTTAATGCAGAGAAGATCACAGAATGGACAATTCGGGGATTTAAATGATAGCCCTAACATTCTCAGCGTTTTGCGCTGGCTTTGATAGGGCGGCCTGCTATGCTAGCGCTATCTGCTTCTACCCTGAGCCGCCATGAAACTACGCAACCCCGAGCGCAATGCTGCCCCTACGCTGGAAGATGTCGCCCGCGTCGCGGGAATATCGCCGATGACGGTGAGTCGTGCGCTCAATTCCCCGCATCTGGTTCGAGCGGCGACTGTCGCCAAAGTCAAAGCGGCAATCAGCGCCACCGGCTACATTCCCAACGCGCAAGCGGGCAGTCTGGCGAGCAATCGTAGTCGACTGATTGCCGTTGTGGTGCCGCAAATCAATAACAACATGTTCGTGGACACCATTCAGAGCCTGAATGACAGCCTGAGTGCGCAGGGCTATCACATGCTGTTGTGTGTCACTGGTTATGAAGCGGAAACAGAAGCGGAAACCGTAGCCACGCTGTTGTCTCGCCGCCCGGATGGCATCGTGCTCACCGGAATTCATCACAGCGTGCAGCTGAAAAAAGTGTTGTTACAAGCCAATGTCCCGGTAGTCGAAATCTGGGATATGACGCCCACCCCTATCGATATGCTGGTGGGTTTTTCTCATGAGAAAATCGGCGCGCGCGTTGCCGCTTACCTTGCCGAGCGCGGTTATCAAAAGCCGGGTCTGATATGGACAGATGACCGCCGCGCATTGCAGCGTAAACAGGGCTTGCTGGATGCGTTAACGTCATTGGATATAGAACCACTGGCTGATGTGCCCGTTCAACTCCCGGCGCTAATGGCACGCGGTCGCGAAGCCAGTTCACAATTGCTGGAGCAACATCCAGATGTCGATGTGCTGGTGTGCAGTTCAGACACGCTGGCGCAGGGCGCATTGATGGCGGCGCAGGCGCGTGGTTTAAGCATTCCGCAGCAGCTGGCGGTGATTGGTTTTGGCGACCTGGATTTCGCAGCGGCAAATTATCCGGCGATTTCGACGGTCCGCATTGACCGACACCGCATGGGTGAACTTGCTGCAGAGCAATTGTTAAAGCGCCTGCAACATCAGACGGTGGAAAATCTGATTATTGATATGGGGTTTACCATGGTGTCGCGTGATTCAGGTTGACCCCAACTGAACTGCGATCTTCATCACATGCGAAAAATATATTCCATGTTATAAAAAGTGGAAAATAAATTTCATTTTGAGAGGATCCTATCAATGTCAGTACTGCCTTCATTAGAAACCCTGCTACAGCAGGAAGCTGAGCACCGTTTACCGCAGTTTGATTTCGATTTGGCCTGGCAAATTGGTCAAGGCATTCAACAGCGTGGCCGCGAAATGAATGCGCCAATTGGTATCGAAGTTTATGCTTTTGGGCAGGTGCTGTTTCTGGCGGCGTTACCCGGTTCCGCGCCTGAAAATCTGGAGTGGATGCGCCGTAAACGCAACACGGTGCTGTTGACCGGCCACTCTTCGATGTACGTAGGGTTCGCTAATGAGCAGAAGGGCGAACGTATGGCGCAGCAGCGCAACATTCGTCAGGAAGATTACACCGATCACGGTGGCTCCTTCCCGCTGCTCAGCCCGCAGGGCGCGATCATTGGTGCAGTCAGCATCAGTGGCTTACCTTCTGAAGACGATCATGCTTTAGCGCTGTGGGGAATCAACCAACTGCTGCGCTAATTCCGGCGCAATGAGACGTCATCGAGCACAAAACTGGAAAGCCGGTTTAGCGAAAATGTTAATGGTTGTTGGATGAGGGGAGTGATACAGAGCGGCCTGTTTTTTAAATTCCGGTGAATGCTTACGACTGCTCATTGTTGAACCCCCTACTCGTTGGCATGGTGTCCAATTTTCGGAATTCACTTCAGAGATTGCGCCGCTATTCTTTGCACAGAAAGGAATAGCGGCGCGTTGATGACTGACGAGAAGCCGTTATTTCGCTGCCGGTACTTTCAGCTTATCTCCCGCATCCGTGGCTTTGCGCAGCGTGGCAACATCGCTGGCTTTCACCTCGGCAGCCTCGTTGCCCCATGAATTGCGCACGTAGTTGAGCACATCTGCCATCTCTTGATCGTTCAATTTCCATGAGAAGGCAGGCATGCCGGCAGACGTTGGGCGTCCTTCGGTGTGCGGCGCTCGCGCCCCATCCAACAGCGCATGGATCATATTGGTGGGATCATTCTGCATCGCGGTGTTACCCGCAAAAGCCGGCACCATACCCGTGATACCTTCTCCCGACAAGCCATGGCAGGCTGAGCAGTCCACCTCATAGCGCAGTGCCGCCTGATCGTGTTTCGTCTTATCCATCACAAATGCAGTTGGCTTAGCCTTTGCAGAAGCGGGCAGGCTGCGCAAATAGGTGGCAATGGCTTTCAGGTCCTGATCATTGAAATATTGCGTTGAGTGCTCAACCGCTTCTGCCATCGGACCGGCCGCAACACTCTCCCCGTTGGAGCCGGTTTTCAGGTATTCCGCGATCTGCTCATCGCTCCATTTTCCGATGCCAGCATGAGGATTCGGCGAGATATCAGGTGCATACCATGTCCCTAAGTTGCCACCTTGCAGATACTGGCTGCTGATCTCTCCTCCTAACGCATTACGTGCGGTGTGGCACACACTACAGTGCGCGGGGCCGTCAACGATGTACTTACCACGGTTCCAGGCATCATTCTGCGCACTCTGAGGCTTGAACGCACTGTTATCGAAGAACAACAGGTTCCAACCCGCCATCGCCAGACGAATGTTATACGGGAAGTTCATGCCTGCGTTTTCGTCGATGGCATTTTTCACTGGCTTCTGCACAGAGAAATAGGCCCAGAGATCGTGCATGTCGGCATCGCTCATCTGCGTATAAGCGGTGTAAGGCATCGCAGGATAAAGGAAGCCGTGTTCGCCGCGTCCCTGACGGACCGCATTAAAGAAATCGTGCTCTGTCATGTTGCCGATGCCGGTTTCACGATCGGGTGAAATGTTGGAGGTTTGCAGTGCACCAAATGGGGTGTCGATCTTGTAGCCGCCGGAAAAGTCCGCCTTGTGGCACGCCGCGCAATCCGCCAGGCGCATCACATATTCGCCACGTTTAATGGCATCTGCATCACTGCTGTGGAAATCGGCTAACCTGACCTTATCATTAGCCACATTTGAACGTGAGCTGTCCATCACCACCCACATTCTGCCGGTCACGCCAATGACGGCGACCACGGCCAACGCCGCGAGGGTATAGGTAATTTTCTTTGCCTTCGCCATGATTATGCTCCCACCAGCGGTGCCGGATTATTGATGTACTTCTGGTGGATAGCTTGCGCCGCACGCACCGCCAACGCACCCACGGTGACTGTTGGGTTGTAGCCGCCATTGTTGGGGAAGGCCGAGGCACCGACCACAAACAAATTATGCGCATCCCAGCTTTGCAAGTAAGTGTTGAGCGCGGAAGTACTCGGATCGGCACCCATGACTGCGCCGCCAATGGTGTGCGAGCTGTGCTGCATGTAAGGGTTCCAGCTTTTCTCGGCTTGGTTATCGACCACAATGTGCTGACCGCCGACTTCTTTCATGATGTTGATCGCGCGATCGGTAACAAATTTCGCCATACGCTGATCATTTTGGTTCCAGTCGAATGTCAGGCGGAGGAGGGGTTGGCCGTGGCGGTCTTTATAGTTGGGATCGAGATCGAGGTAAGCTTCACGCATTGGCATCGACGTGCCCTGACAGAAGATGGTGCCCGCCGTTTGGTAATCACGCGCATAACCGGCCTTCCATTCGCTTCCCCAGCGTTTGGTGCCGGGACGCAGGCCGTTCATGTTTTGAATCGGACGGCCATTGGTGGAGAAGCCCATAATCCCCGCGCCACCAATAAAATCGAGGTCGCTATGATCGAAGTTGTCACCGTTAAAATCATCGATCTGCACGGCTAAAGCACCGCCGCCGATAAACGGGTTCATGTATTCGTTATCAAAGAAACCGGTCACGCTTGAACACGTCTGATAGTTGTAGTTGCGACCAATGGTGCCACGGCCGGTGAGCGGATCGTATTTCTCACCGACGCCGGAGAGCAGCATCAGGCGCACGTTATCCATCTGGTAAGCGGTGAAGCAGACGACATCGGCAGGCTGGAAACCTTCCACGCCATCCTGAGTGACAAATTTCACGCCTTTCACGGTTTTGCCATCTTCATGCTTCACGGCATGCAGGACTTCTGTATCCGTCAGCAAGGTGAAGTTTGGACGGCGCATCAACACCGGTAAAATACAGGCCTGTGGCGACGATTTGGAGAGGTTACCGCAGCCGTGGAAATCGCAGAAACCGCAATAGGTGCATGGCCCCATGCTAACGCCTAATGGGTTAACATAAGCTTGAGACAGGTTGCCAGCGGGTACCGTGAAGGGGTGATAACCCATGTTCTCGGTGGTCTTGCGATATTTGCTCATCCAATGGGTATCTTTGAGCGGTGGCGTTGGGTAATCCCGTTTGCGTGCGCCCTCAAAGACGTTGCCGCCCGTGCGTTTTTCACCGTTCAGATTTCCGGCGTAGCCCGAGGTGCCAGCGATGCGCTCGAAGCGATCGTAGAAAGGTTCCATTTCGTCATAGGTCACGCCCCAGTCCTGCAACTGTAAGCCAGCCATCTTTTTCGCGCCGTAACGCTCACGCGTCTGTGTCGCGACTTCAAAATCCCACGGTGTGAAGCGCCAGGACATGCCTGCCCAGTGCGTGCCTGCTCCGCCCACGTTCCAGCCAAACTGATACGCGGACCAGTTGCGCACCGGTGCGGCAAGTTGGTCGCTGCGGTTGCGGAACGTGGTGGTTTCGACACTCATCGGCTGTAAAATTTTGCGGCGCGTGTGGAAACGCAGTTCATCGGCATCAATCGCCACTGGGAAATCGGTAGAAGTGTCTCGCCACGCGCCACGTTCGATACCGACCACATTTAGCCCGGCGCGGGTTAACTCTTCCGCCATCACCGAACCGGCCCAACCCATACCAACGATCACCACGTCAGCCTTATTTCTCTCTAATGACATTGACTCAGCTCCGGGGTATTAATCGTTTGGGATCAGACTGACAGGAATAAGCGCCAGGTTTTCATTGCGGCGTTCGATATAAAGGCGGTAGTCATAGCGGGCACCAGGAAAACCAATCATCTTCCAGCCCACCATGTTTTTATTACCGCCGTAAATCGGATCGGCTAAATAACCTTCCCGGGCGTTCTGTAGCATTAATTCAAAGAAGGCCTGGCTATTCACCTGTGCCCCCAAATCGATTTTCCCGTCTTCCATTTTTGTGAGGAAATCATCAACCTGCTCAGCATTTAACGCATGGAAGGAGGATTGATATTTTTTTTGTGCCCAGTTTTCCAGCGCTTTTAAACCTGTTAAATAACGTTCCTTTGGTGCGGAGAGAAATTGAGGGCTGCCCATAATTTTTTCTTCGTTTTCAGGATGCAGTGGAGCTTGCAAATAAAGCGCGGCTCCTGAACCGTAATCTCCCGCTAACTGATTATCGAGGAACTCAATGCAGCCCGCTTCAGTAGCTGAAGGCCCTAGCTTATCGGCCGGGATTAAACGATCAAAAATGGCTTGTAGATTCTGGCGATCCAGTGGGTTGGTGAGCACCTGGTAACCGTCTTGCCACGCTGGCTGTGGCAAATGGTCGGCACTGAGCTGGGTTTCCAGCGGCACATTGTGCAGCTCTTTGGCGCGGAGTTGCGGTGCCACGGCAAGTGAGGCGACAATACCGCTCAGCGAAAAGAGCGCTTCTCTTCGGTTCATACTTCTTTCCCTTAATCATTCCATCGTCTGATGGACACGGCAGATTAATATTGACAGAGCACGACGTTCCGGACATTCAGACATAGACCGGCCACACGTTAATTAGCGCGCAGCCGTCCACGACGAATCCATGTTCGTTATTATGATTTCTCAGAAAGTATTGAAAGACGTTATGCGCGTGTTGTTAATCAACACGCGATTCCGTAGGCTGGATTTTTACCGCCATTGCCAAATGTCTTCACGGAAAACCCGTTATTCGGGCCTCCTTTATTTTTAATAAATATATTTTTTCATGTCGTCGATGCTGTGACGGGCAATATCCCAGAGATCATCTTCCCAGTTGCGCGGGCTCAATAATTCCGGTGACCATACGCCGTTGTATCCCGTGGCTTTCACTGCCGCCACCCAGGCTGGAATATCAACATCTCCCTCACCGGGCGCGTAATTGCGCTGGACCCATTCGTCCCAGGCTTCGCCCGGATAGGCGGCGCGACCATCACAGAAATGCACACCGTAGATCAAATCCTTGTCCATGCGCGCCACTTCATCCGGTGTGGTGCCACCGCCGGCGTGCAGGTGCCAGAAATCGACCACCACGCCAAGGTTATCTTTGCCACTCTGTTTAATCAGATCCAGCGCGTGTTGCAGTGAATTGAAGGCAGTGAAGGCCACCACTTCTATCTGGAATTTAATGCCATGTGGCTTGCCGATATCGGCGATGGCGCAGAGGTTTTCCAGCAAGATGGCGTCACGTGCGGCGTCTGGCAGATGATCTAATTCGGTTAACGCCATAATTTGCACCACCGGGCAGCGCAGTTCCACGGCCGCCTGCACCACTTTCTCCGCTTCACGCAGCAGGGCGGCACGTTCTTCTGGCTGGAAACGACCCATCCGCTTCAAAGCATTAATGCAGGTGATCTCAATCTGATACTTCGCCAGCAGATCACGATATTTTGCGTAACTACCGCCGTTATCCAGATAGCGATACAGATGTTCAGGCAGAATCTCCAGTCCGCTGTAGCCTGTTTCGTGGGCGATGCGTAACTGAGTGACGGCATTGCTGTACCAGACAGAAACACCATGCAGTGACAACTTCATCTCTCCTCCTTGTTACCTCAGGGTTTCAGGTGAGAGCGTCGTAAGCGCAATTCTCCCTGAGACCAAACACCACCTGGAGTGGCCTTTCCGTCAATCAAGCGGTTGAGGGCTTCATTGACAATTAAATCCAATCGCTGGCTAAACGTGGTCAGTTGCCAGCTGGACAAACTGGCTTCATCGATATCATCAAAACCCACCACCGCCATAAAACGGTTGCCTGCATGCTCTTTAAGCGCCGTCAATGCGCCGAGTGCCAAAATGTCGTTCTCACAAAACAGGGCGTCAACCCGCTGCTGAGGGGCGTGCGCGTTGAGATAATCACTCAGCACTTCATAACTCCGCTCACGAGAGTACTCGCCTGCAGTGAGCAGTAATTCCAGCGTCAATCCAGCCTCCTGAAGTGCCAGCTGCAGGCCTTCCAGGCGTTGGGTATGATGGCTGCTGGTTTCCGGTCCCATCATATATCCGATACGGGTGTAGCCCTGTGCCAGCAACAGTTCGCCCAGCTGTTTACCCGCGCGTAAACCGTCAACGTTCACCACATCGATATCGGGCTCGTCATTGTTTCGACACACCTGCACCAGCGGAATCTGATGCATCTCGCGCGCCACGCTAATCAGTTCGTCGGTTAACACGGTGCCGAGAAACAGCAGCCCATCCACTTGCAACTGATCGGCGAGCGTCAGCACGGCGCTGTAATTTTTTCCGCTACCAATATTCAGCAACAACGCCATATAGCCGCGCTGTTGCAACTGACGCGTGACCATGTCGAGCATCAGCATCGAGTGAGGATTCTTCATCTCATCGATCACCACGCCGATAATGTGCGTTTTCTTCTGCGACAGGCTGCGCGCCAGCAGGTTAGGGCGATAGCCCAGCTCCACCGCGATTTTCAATATCTGTTCACGCGCCTTGTCAGAGATGGATGCACCGGGCGTGAAAGCGCGGGATACGGTCCATTTTGAGACGCCGGCAAGTCGTGCGACATCACTTGCTGTGGCTTTGTGGGGCTTCTTTGTTGGTTTATTCATAGCACCTGCGTAGGGATAAAAAGGCGGAGTCCCCTGCATTGAACGTGAAAGCCAACTGAAAATAAACACCTAAGCGCAGGCAAATGGGGCAAATGACATCGAATAACCCTGTTTTTATGATGTTACGATTATGTTTGATCTTTGCACCCGATTGCAATGAGTTTTGCATTCGGGTGCAAATTTAACGGTTTTTGTGATCTTCTTCGCTGAATTGCATGTTGCCAGATTGACTAAAAAGTCGGCATCGCTGACATTCAGCGCTTGTAAGCACAAGAATAATCCTTTTTATGCCCGATTCTGATGCGATTTGCACTCGGTAGCATCTCGTGAAGTACGGCAGTACGTGCAGTGCAATGGATTCCAGTGCGTGAATAAATAACAAGAATCAGCAGTAACAGATAAGAACATCTACCCTCAATCTAATTTGCACCCGGGTGCAAAAACAGGAGTGACTATGTTAAATGGTGAAAAACGCATTCCACGCCCGCTCCGCTGGGCAATGATCGGTGGCGGCCGCCTGAGTCAGGTGGGTTATAAACATCGGTCCGGTGCCTTGCGTGACAATACCGCCTACCAGATGGTAGCCAGCGCCTTTGATATTGATGCTACACGTGGGCGCGAATTTGGCGTCAATCTTGGACTTACGCCGGAACGTTGTTATGACAACTACCAGCAATTGCTTGAGGAAGAGGCAAAGCGTGACGATGGGGTGGAAGTGGTATCAATCGCCACCCCCAATGGCACCCATTATGAGATCACGAAAGCGGCGCTGAATGCCGGTATTCATGTGATTTGTGAAAAACCGCTGTTCTTCACCAGCGCGGAAGCGCAGGAGATTAAAGCGCTGGCAGAGGCGAAAAAGCTCATCGTCGGCGTGACATACGGCTTCTCCGGCCATCCATTGTTGATGCAGATGCGAGCCATGATCGCCAACGGCGAGATCGGCGAAGTGCGTATGGTGGAGCTGCAATATACCCACGGCTTCAGCGCCAATGACAGTGCCGATAAATTTAGCGAAGCACAGAAATGGCGTGTCGATCCAAAAATCGCCGGTCCCTCGTTTGTACTGGGCGATATCTCCACTCACACCTTCTACATCTCGCAGCTGGTGCTGCCGCAGCTGAAAGTCAAATCGCTGCTGTGCGATCGCCAAAGCTTTATTCCCTCACGCGCACCGCTGGAAGATAACGCGATGGTGCTGATGCATTACGACAACGGGGCGGTAGGGCGCATGTGGGCTTCATCGATCAACGCCGGTTCAATGGACAGCCAAAGTATCCGCATTATCGGTTCACGCGCCAGTCTGGAGTGGAGTGATTACAACCCGGGCGAATTGAAATACGAAGTGCAGGGCCAGCCAAATCAACTGATGCATCACGGTATGCCGTATTTGCATGAAAGTGCGCTGGCGGATGAGCGTCTGGGTGCATTGCATACTGAAGGCCTGGCCGAGTCCTGGGCCAACATCTACCTCAAATTCGCCATCGCTATCAGTGCCACCCAGCGTGGCGATCAGCACACGCTTGATAACCTGATCTATCCCGACATTAATGCCGGGCTGGAAGGCGTGCGCTGGATTGAAAACTGTGTTCGTTCCGCCGACAACGGCGCGACCTGGGTCAACTACCAATAAGGACTGCCATGAAACTCTCTTTTTGTACCGACAGCCTGGGGCATCTGCCGTTTGAGCAAATGCTGGACAAACTGCTGGAACTGGGTGTTTACGGCGTTGAAATGACGACGGGTGGCTGGTCCTCTGCGCCACATTTGCCGACAGAAGCGTTACTGGGCAGTGCCACACAGCGCCAGAACCTGTTGAAAGCACTGGAAAGCCGCGGGATGTCAATTGCCGCTCTGAATGTATCGGGTAATCCGCTGGATCCCGGTGAACTTGGTCAAAAGCATCAACGCGATACCGAAAATGCCCTGGCGTTAGCGGGTGAGTTGGGGGTGAAGAAAATAGTCATGATGAGTGGGTTACCGCCTGCCAGCCCGCATGACACCATTCCCAACTGGATCACCTATACCGTGAGCTGGCCGCCAACATTGAAAAACTGCCTCGACTATCAATGGAATGAAGTGGCGATCCCTTACTGGCAAGGGCTGGTGGTGCGTGCGAAGCTAACTGGGGTAGAGAAGTTTGCGCTGGAGAACTTCAGCTCCATGCTGGTGTGGAATCCAGAGACCCTGTTCCGGCTGCGCAATGCGGTGGGCGACATGGTAGGGCTGAACCTTGATCCCAGCCATTTACTGTGGATGGGCGCCGATCCGATTGCCGCAGCTCGGGCGCTGGGGCCGGCGATTCATCACTGCCATGGTAAAGATGTGCGGATGGAACGGGGTCTGGTCAATATCAACGGTCTGCTGGAAACCAAACCGGTGGAGGATGTAGCAAACCGCGCCTGGAACTACGTTGCTGTGGGCTGCGGCCAGGATTTGCAGTGGTGGAAGGAGTTCTTCTCGGTGGTCCGTATGATGGGCTACAACGACTGGGTCTCACTGGAAATGGAAGATCTCACCATGTCGGTAGAAGCGGGCGTCACCTCATCGATTGCCGCGTTGAAACAGACCATCAGTCAGTAGGCGTTGAGCGCGGCGTGCTGCCGCGCTGTACATCCCGCATCCGCTGCCCGATACTTCGTGTTTATACGAACTATCATGAGGCAGCCTATGCTGGAAAATCACCCGCAGCGCGATGAAATCCGTCTGGAAAATGTATTGGCCGCGCTCGGCAATCCCCTCCGTATGAGTGTGGTCGCTATCCTGGCGGAGGGGGGTGAGCACACGTGTGGATCGCTTCTGAAGGGCGTGTCCAAATCCACTCTAACGCATCACTGGCGCGTGCTGCGCGACAGTGGCGTCATCTGGCAGAAACCTTCAGGCCGTGAAAACCTCTTGTCACTGCGTCGTGACGACCTGGACGCACGCTTCCCCGGGCTGCTGGACGCATTTCTTACGGCGATCACGCAGGATGGTCTGACGCGTGGCACCGTCAACGACTTTCACAGCTCAGCGTCTTAATCCGTTTTTGGCCGCAACAGATAGCCGGAGCGCACATCACCCTCAATATAGCCAAATGCGGATGCGCCAAAGTGCATGCCTGCTACCCGCGTTTTGTCCCTTGATACCTGTTCGATAATCGCTTTGCGCGTGGTTTCAGCCAGTGCCGGATCGTTATCAAAGGAAATGGAAACGTCTGGTCGAGCTAACTGGATATGCGGGTAATGCACAATATCGCCCCAGATCAGTAGACGTTCATTGTCGGAATCAATCAGATATCCGGTATGCCCCGGCGTATGGCCTGGCAGACTGATAGCCTGGATATCCGCAGTGATATTATTCTGCTCAATCAGGTGCAGGCTGGGCCGATAGGCCTCGAGCGTACGACGCACCAGCAAGGCATTTCTCTGAGTGCGTTCGTTGGCTGTTTCAAGCTTGTCATCATCCCGCCAAAATGCCGCTTCAGCCGTAGAGAGATAAAGTTGCGCATTAACAAAGGCGGGTTGACCGTTGGCTGTTAGTAATCCGCCAATATGATCGGGATGGCAATGCGTGAGCAACAGAGTATCAATGGCGTCGGGGTTAACACCCAGCGCTAACAGATTAGGCTGCAATTCCCCGCCAATATGATTGACGGCGCCCATGCCGCTATCAATCAAGATCGTGCGTCCTTCACCGCGAATCAGATAACAGTAAATATGAATATCACCCGGCACATCGATACCCGATTGCGCTTGAATTGACTCTGCGCTGGGGATATCAATGCCGGAGAGCAGCGTAAGGCTGGCTTTCATAGTGCCATCACTGATAGCCGTGACCAGATAGTTACCCACGCGTTGTGAGGAGAAATGTTTGACCATCATTACCGCCTTTGTTCTTCACCGAAAGAGAAAACGCTGTTTAATCATTAAGCTGCAACAGCAATGAAATATTGCAGGGAACCGGCGGGTGTGACTATCATCCTTTTCGACTGAGTTGAGACCGAAAAAGCTGTGGACATTAAATTATTGCGATCTTTTGCGACTGTGGCGCTGCTGGAACATGTCGGTCAGGCGGCGGAAAAGCTGCATATCTCGGCATCCCCGCTGAGCAGGCAAATTCAACAACTTGAGAGTGAACTCGGCGTCACGCTGTTTCATCGTGAGAAAAAGCGTCTGCGATTGACGGAAGCAGGGCGAAAATTTCTGGATGAGGTCACGCCTTTTCTGCAACATCATGCGCGTCTCACCGATTATGGCCGCAGCCTGACGCAGACGGCCAGGGGGCGTCTGGATATTGGTTATGTTGAGGCGGCGATACATTCGCGCATACTGCCAGATGCCATTGCCCGGATTGATCAGCAAAGCGGCACCGCTATCCATCTGCACGCGATGCGATCCCAGCAACAACGCGAATTACTTGAGGAAAGGGCGCTGGATGTAGCGCTACTGCATACCCCTCCCGAAAAGGGCGACTGGTTTTTGCAGAAAAAAGTGCTGACGGAACCGATTCTGTTAGCCATGCCAAAAGCACAAACCATCGCTACACCCACACCGGCAGATTTACAAAAACAGCGCTGGATCGCCGATCATGCGCACCTCAATCCAGCTGCGCGCGCCCGCTTACTGGCTGCATGTGAGCAAGCGGGTTTCCAGCCGGATATTACCTTTGAGGTGAACGGGCCGCTGGCTGCCCTGGCCTGCGTGGAAGCGGGCCTGGGGTTTACCTTCATTCAACAAAGCCTGGCGAGTCGGGTCGCAGATACCGTTTCACTGGTGATGTTGCCGTGGTTACCGCTGGAAATAACCTTATATGCTGTGTGGCGGAAGGACGATAACAGGCCGCAGATTCGGGAGTTTATTGACGCGCTACCGAGGAGGGATGCGCTCACTTAGTCGCGGCAATGAGCTGTAGCCGATGCGTGCTGATATCCTGATCCGCTAAGCACTGAAAACCCAACCGTTCATAGAAGGAATACGCTGCGTGCGGTGCACGGGTATTAATCAGAGCAAAATGGATGACCGCATCCTGAATGATCTGCTGCAGTAACAACGTTCCCAGCCCCATGCCGCGATAACATTGACCTAAATAGAGATGACGAACCCTGCCAGCCCGACAATTTGTCATGAATGGGTCCTGATTCAGCCCGCCAACACCAATCAGTTGATGGCATGAAAACAGCCCCAATAGCTTTTCGCCAGGGAGATCGAAACAATTGGTGCCGTTGCGCCAATTATCATCGAGCCTGCGAAGCATATTGAAACCCAGGTCGATGCTCTCCGCTTTGAGTGACGAAAATCCGGGGACATACGGGGTGATGGTTTCAACGCGCAGATTCAATTTCTTCTCCTCTCACTGTTGCAATGGCGACGGGCGTTTTACAACGGCTGTTGTATTTGCAACTTCTCACCCGTTAAGTAACGCTCCCATCTCAATAAAATCAAATGCTTAAATTCATGAAAATCTGGCACAGCTGCTGCATTGCCCTTTATATATCGAAAAGATTGAACTTTATAGAAATTCATATTTTTAAGCTATATATCGACAGGAGAAGCCGATGTCAGAACAGAAACCCCTGCAATTTGCCTACTGGGTGCCCAATGTGTCCGGCGGATTGGTGATCAGTCAGATTGAACAGCGCACCCGTTGGGACGCGGAGTATAATCGCGAACTGGCAAAAATCGCTGAAAAGGCAGGATTCGACTATGCCCTGACGCAGATTCGATTTACTGCCGGATACGGTGCAGATAACCAGCATGAATCGGTGACCTTCTCACAGGACTTGCTGAGCCATACCTCAACGCTCAAAGTGATTGCCGCGCTGCTGCCCGGCCCATGGAATCCCGTGCTGGCCGCCAAGCAGATCGCTACCATCAGCCATCTTTACGGTCCACGCATTGCCGTTAACATTGTCAGCGGCTGGTTCCGGGGCGAATTTAAAGCGATTGGCGAACCCTGGCTCGATCATGAAGAGCGTTACCTACGGTCTGAAGAATTTATCCGCTGCCTTAAAGGTATCTGGCGTGAAGACAGCTTCACCTTTGCCGGAGACTTCTATCGCTTCCGCGATTACGCATTAAAACCCAAACCTCTTTTACCTTTACCTGAAATCTTCCAGGGCGGCAGTTCCCGTGCAGCGCGTGATATGGCGGCACGCGTGTCGGATTGGTACTTCACCAACGGCAATACGCCGGAGGGCGTTCAGCAGCAAATTGAAGACATTCAGGCGAAAGCCATCACGCACGGACATCAGGTTAAAATTGGTTTAAACGGCTTCGTGATCGCCCGCGATACAGAGCAGGAAGCCCGGGACGTATTGCATAAAATCATCGCAAAAGCCAATCCGGATGCTGTTAAAGGCTTCCAGCATGAGGTGAAAAACGCGGGAAGTGCCTCACCCGAAGGTGAGGGCAACTGGGCAAAATCGTCGTTTGAAGATCTGGTGCAGTATAACGACGGCTTTAAGACCAATTTAATCGGCACCCCGCAACAGATCGCCGAGCGCATTATGGCGTTGAAGCGAGCAGGCGTCGATTTGTTGCTGCTGGCGTTTCTGCACTTCCATGAGGACGTTGAGTTCTTCGGCCGCGAAGTGATTCCGCGGGTGCGTGAACTCGAACGTCAGGAAAGTCGGGTCTCCGCCTGATATCAAATATGGCGGGCGCGGCCCGCCAGTAGCGCCATCGTCATCTGAACCACGGTGACTGCCAGTAACATGATCAGCGGCACCAGCCAGTTACCGCTGGCATCGTGCAGCATACCGAAACACAGCGGGCCAAGTGCCGCCAGTCCGTAACCGACGCACTGCGCCATGCCGGAGAGTTTTGATGCCTGGCGATGATCCTGGGTGCGCAGATTAAACAGTGAAAGGCTGATCACCAGCGATGCGCCCGCGCCCAATCCAGCCAGAATCAGCCACAAAAGTGACCATGAAGGCAGCAGCAGTAAGCCGCCCACCGCAACAAAAATCAGGAATGAAGCGACAAAGCCAATAGCGCGCTGATCTCTCAGGCGTTTGAGGGCGCTCATGCAGGCGAGATTGGAGACGATGGCCACAATTTGATAGACGAATAGCATGCCACCCGCTTCGATCTGACTGATACCGTTATCCTGCGCAAACGGGGTGAACCAGCCAATCAGGGTATAGAACAGCAGTGACTGGCTGGCCATAAACAGCGAAACTTGCCAGCCCAATGCTGAGCGCCAGGGCGATCGCGTCACGCTGTGAGTTGCTGCGGCGTGCACCTGCGGCCCCGACTTTTTCAGATAAGGTAGCCAGGCGAGCAGCGCGATAAACGCGGGCACCAGCCACACCGCGAGCGAAAGACGCCAACCTGCGGAGCTGATTTCAGCCAGCGGCACCGCAATCCCCGATGCAATACTGGCTGAAATCCCCATCACCATGGCATACAACCCGATATAGCGTGCCGTGTGCTCAGTAAAGTCACGTTTGATCAGCGGTGGCAACAGGACATTGGCGGCGGCAATCCCGGAACTCAGAATAAGGGTTCCTGCCCACATGGCATTTTCACTGCCGGTAATGCGCAGCAACGACCCCAGCGTGATCAGCAGCAGCGAGCCCCACAAACTGCGTTCCAGGCCAAAGCGATTACCAAACCAGGCGGCAGGCGGTGCCAGCGTGGCAAACATCAGCAGCGGTAAAAAGTTGATCACGCCTGCGGCACTGGCGCTCAGTCCAAAACTGGCGCGGATATTCTCCAGTATGGGGCCGGTGGCGGTGATCGGCGTGCGCAGGTTGGCAGCAGTAAGCAGCAACAGAAACAAGAAAAAACCCGCGCGTCGCAGGGCTGGATTTTGGGCAATAGTGGTATGGGACATATTTGCGCACCATAGAGTTGAGGCAGAACGATTCTGCATATGGTGCGTTGATTGACGTTAACGCTTACGCAGCAGTTCATTTCCGCTGAGGAGGGGAATACTAACGAGGGACGTTTGACATGTAAAGTTTCAAAATCCATCAAAGATAAAATCAATAGAATCTTTGATTTGCTGGCGATAAGGGCGCGCATCCATCACTTGTTTTCCTAACAGAGATGCGGGCACACTTGCCATTTCATGGGTCATGACGAGATAGCCCTCTCCCTCAATTTCGATAACGGGGTTAAGCCGTTTTACCTGATCAGCCTTAAGTCGATTCATAGGGTACAAAGGAATGACAATACGCGTTGTGAGCTGATCAATGATATCGCTTTGAACATCGACCAGATAAGGGTAAGCACTGTTTTTACTGGTGTTGTTATATATTATGTACTGCATATTTAGAACGTCCTGTGTTCATCCGACAATAAGCCATGCTCTTCAGTTATGCGGTTCAGTTCCTGTAAACCGGCACTATTTTCTTGTTTCCATTTTTCTGCAGCGGCTACCCGTATTTCTTGTCGCAAAGCCTCAGCAAGAATCGCAGATAAGTTTAAACCGGCCTCTCTGGCTTGTTGCAATAGCATGGGTTCGACGGTGACGCTGACGGTTTTCTTCTGGTTTACACTGGTATTAGGCATAAATCCCCCGTGTGGACTACACGTGTAGTAATGTCGATGAGTATGGATGAAAACTCAACTGCCATCAATCCAACAAAAATAAACGTTATTGACTTGCCTCTCGACCTATCCGCGTCCACTTTTAAAGCCTCTGTTCAACACAAATGGATGCACGATGCTTTGGTTATGGAATACGCTGATCTTGCTGGCGTCAGTGGTGGTGATGGAAGGGGTGGCGGCACTGTCGCATAAGTACATTATGCACGGATGGGGCTGGGGCTGGCATTTATCACACCATGAACCGCACGACGGCAAATTTGAACTCAACGATCTCTATGCCGTGGTGTTTATGTTCATGGCGATTGCGCTGATCTACATCGGCGTAAACGGCTACTGGCCGCTGCAATGGATTGGTGCGGGCGTAACCTTGTACGGCGTACTCTATTTCATGGTACATGACGGGCTGGTGCATCAACGCTGGCCGTTCCGCTATATCCCGCGCAAAGGCTATCTCAAGCGTCTGTATATGGCGCACCGCATGCATCATGCGGTGCGAGGACGGGAAGGATGTGTTTCTTTCGGCTTTCTCTATGCGCCGCCATTGCATAAATTGCAGGCGGCGCTGCGACAGCGGCATAAATCCGTTAACGCGGACGCTGCCACAACCCCTCAGGACGCGACTCCGGACGAGTCAAACGTGAAGTAAGCGCCAGGCCAGCACCTTTCACCAGCAGCGCCAGTTTTTCGCCGCTGCTGGTGCGTTGTCGCGCATCCCAGGCGTGCTCACCCGCATGTTGCACTTTCACCCCAATCTCACGATAGACGCCGCGTGCGGTGGCGATAGCCCACGCGGAACGCAGCGGCAACCCTGGTAAGCCGGAACGAGCAGAGTGATAATAGGGTTCTGCTTCGCTCACCAGTCGCGCGGCCAGTGGTGCCAGGGCAGCGCGATGTTGCGGATCGGCAAGATTCTGGCCGGTTAAGCCCGCTTGATCCAGCCAGCTTTGCGGCAGATAGCAGCGCCCGTTCTGCGCATCTTCAACGATGTCGCGGGCAATGTTGGTGAGCTGGAAGGCGAGCCCCAGATCGCAGGCGCGATCCAGCACCGCTTCGTCACGGACGCCCATCACACGGGCCATCATCAGGCCCACCACTCCCGCGACGTGATAGCAGTAGCGCAAAGTATCGTCGAACGTCACGTAGCGCGCCTCACGCGCATCCATCGCAAAGCCTTCCAGGTGATCAAACGCCAACTGTGGCGGCAACTGGTGAATTAACGCCACCTCCTGGAATGCTTTGAACGCGGGTTCATCCATGTGCGCACCGCTGTAAGCACGGCGGGTTTCAATTTGCAGATGCAGCATGCGCGCTTCGGCATCTTCCACCACATGTTGTGTGCCGCTTTCGCCCAGCGTTTGTCCATCAATCACGTCATCGCAGTGGCGACACCACGCGTACAGCATCAGCGTGCTGCGCCGCGTGGGCGCATCGAACAGTTTCGCGGCGGTGGCAAAACTCTTTGAGCCCACCGCCATGGTCTGAGTCACTTGCTCCAGCAGGGGTTGGCGATTCATCCAGCGAGATCCTCCTGCATCAGTTGCGCAGTGGCTTTCGCCGAGCCAATCACACCGGGTACGCCCGCGCCAGGGTGCGTACCCGCCCCGACCAGATAGAGATTGGCGATATCCGCATCGCGGTTGTGCGGGCGGAACCATGCGCTCTGCGTCAAAATCGGTTCCAGCGAAAACGCGGATCCCTGATGGGCGTGCAGCGTGTCGCGAAAATCAAACGGCGTAAACATGCGGTGCGTCACCAGTTGCTGACGTAGTCCCGGCATATAGTGCTCCTCCAGATAAGCAAAGATGCGATCGCGTAAACGCGGTCCTTCCTGTTGCCAGTCAATCGCCGCCGTGCCGAGATGCGGCACCGGTGCCAATACATAAAAACTGCCACAGCCTGCCGGAGCCAGTGATGGATCGCTGGAGCAGGGTGCATGCAGATAAAGCGAAAAATCGTCTGAAAGCTGGCTGCTGTTAAAAATCTCGTCGATCAGCTCACGATAGCGCGGGCCAAAGCACACGGTATGATGCGCCAGCTGTGAATGCGGGTGATTCAGACCGAAATAGAGTACAAACAGCGAATTGCTCATGCGTTTACGTTTCAGCGAGGCCGCACGTTTGCTGGCGGCAGGATGCCCACGCAGCAACCGATCATAGGTATGCACCACATCGGCATTCGATGCCACCGCATTAGCTGCATACCGGCGACCATCTTTCAACTGCACGCCACTTATGCGATTGCCCTGGGTTTCCAGCTGACTCACTTCGGCGTTGAGCAACAATTCGCCATCCAGGTCGGTAAATAGTTTTGCCATGCCTTGCACCAGCGCACCGGTGCCACCACGCGGAAACCATACGCCCCATTCGCGTTCCAGCGCATGAATCAAGGTATAGATCGAGGACGTTGCAAAAGGATTACCGCCAACCAGCAGCGAGTGAAAAGAGAATGCCTGACGCAGGTGATCGTCCTGTATAAATTTTGCCACCATACTGTAAACGCTGCGCCACGCTTGCAATCGGCCCAGTTGAGGGCCGGCGCGCAACATGTCACGAAAATGCAAAAAAGGGACAGTGCCTAGTTTCAGATAGCCCTCTTTAAACACCTCGCGTGAGTAGGCGAGGAACTGGCGATAACCTGCCACATCGGCCGGATTGAAGGCGGCAATTTGCTGTTCCAACAACGGTTGATTGTTGTCGTAGTTGAGCTGTTTACCGTCCTCCCAGCACAAGCGATAGAAGGGTGTAACCGGCATTAACTCGACATAATCGCTGAGTGATTTTCCGGCCAGCGTAAACAGCTCTTCAATCGCCGTAGGATCGGTGATCACCGTGGGCCCGGCATCAAAAGTAAAACCCTGTTCCTGCCAGGCATAGGCGCGTCCGCCGGGTTTATCGCGCTGCTCAAGTAGCGTGGTGGGAATACCGGCCGCCTGCAGCCGGATAGCCAGCGCCAGGCCGCCAAAACCGGCGCCAATCACATAGGTGCGTTTCATTATTTCTTCCCTGGTTTAGAAGAGGTCGTCATCAGTGCGCGCACCGCTTCGCCGATCGGCACGGGCGGTTTGCCACATAAAATGCGCGCTTTGTCGCTGAGGCGGAGTTGCCCGGCGTAAAAGCGGCTGATTAATCCGGCATCCAGCCGATAAAAGCGCTGCATCACACGCCAGCGTTGCTCCGGGCGTCCAGCCAAAAACAGCATCCGGTTGAGCAGCCGGAAAAAACGCTGTGTTCGCCATTGCTCGCGCGCAAACTGTTCGATGGCGCGACTGAGCGTTGCCGCATCACAGGGCAGTAACCGGGCGATTAACTCCGCCAGCGCCATGGCCGAGGGCAACGAGTAGCCGGTGGTGGCGTGAAACAAGCCTGCGCGCAATCCACTGCACGGCTGACCACGCTGTTGCTGCCAGAAAGCATCGATATCGCCACTCAGCGTAATCGGCAGCGAACCTTGCTCCTCACGCAGCAGAAGACTCAATGGCCAGTGGTGCGCTTTGGCGTAGTCGGCGATATTCTGCCGCGCGGTGTGCTCTGTCAGCGTGGGCTGGTTAATGTAGTGCGTATCTTCAATTAAAAGACGATCCGCACTCAGCGGTAAGGTGTAAACAAAACGGTAGCCTTGCTGCTGGTCCACTGTGGCATCCATCAAGATTGGCTGCGTTAAACCGTGAGGCCTCGCCAGATGCCACTCCTGACCGACAAAGGCTTGATAGCCCAGTTGCAGATGCGGCGTGTGTTGCAGGCCGCGACCATCAATCACCACCGCAGCATGCAGTACGCGATGGTCGGCCAGGGTGACCTGGGTGGGTCGCACCTCATTCACCGGGGTATTGATCCAGAGATCATCCGCCATGACCTCATAAAGCCGTTGGGCAAAATCTACAGAGGTGATTGAGCAATATTCCCCGCTGAGATTGCGGCGCAGTGTAGGGAAACGCACCTGATAGCCGGGCCAGCGGTGGGCAATCAACGGTTGCAGCCACTGAAGCTGATCGGGGCTGAGATCGTCCTGATGAAAGGACCAGGTATGATTACCTGCCGGATGCGCGTGACTTTCCAGCATCAGAACACGCAGCTGGGGATGACGCTGGCGTAACTGCAGCGCGATCAGCCCGTTAGCCAGGCCGGCCCCCACCAAAATCACGTCATAATGTTTGAGCATCAGGTCGCCTCCGCCAGCACAACGCGTTGCTGACCTAATGCCTGCTCCACAATGTCAGCGGCTCGCTCGCAACCACCGGCGCGCTGTAGCTGCGCCTGAATGGGCGAGATCCGCAGCCGATAGCCGTCATCCGTCAACAGTTGCTGCAGGTGCTGCTCCAGCTGATGCACGCGGCTAAAGCGAGACGCACGATGACCGACACCGTGCCATGCAATACGAGACGCCACGCCGGGTTGGTCAAAGGCCAGCGGCAGCGCCAGCATTGGGGTGCCCGATTCCAATGACTCTAACGTGCTGTTGAGTCCGGCATGGGTGATAAACAGCTGCGCATGTTGCAGCGCGGCTGGCTGATCGAGAAAATCCGTCACCCACGCCGCACCGGCGCGCTCAAGCTGCTGCACCTGATTGGCGTCCAAACCGCCACAATGGGCAATCACCAACGAGAGCTGCTGGTTGCGGCACGCTTGTGCCAGATGCAGGAACAAGCGAAAACGATGACCTTGCAAGGTGCCAAAAGAGGCATAAACCACCGGCTGTCGCAATTCTGGCCAGGGCGCGCTGGCACTGCGGGGAGGATGCGATGCCTGCAGCAGACCCACAGCGTGAAAATGGCTTGGCAGATGCTGGCGCGGAAAATCAAATGCCGAAACGAGTTGGCTAATCTGCGCCAGCGGTGACAAACATTGATGCAGGCTGTGGCGATCGGGTAAACCCCATCGTTGCGCATTGTGGCTGATCACCGCGCCATGGCGCTGCATCAGACGATCATAAATATCCTGGCTGGCCTGAAAACGTTGCAGTGATTTTTCATCCTGACCAAAGCGAAACGGCATCACCGCCAGCGGTATGCCAGGCTCGCGATTCACCGGCAGCGCGCAGGCCACTGAAACAAAGGGAAGGTGCAACGCTTCTGCCACTAAGCCACCCGCCGCTTCCATCTGATCGGCAATCACACCATCGACTTGCAGCGAGGTTAAACGCGCAGGCAGTTCACGACACAACATATCGGTGCTGGCGGCGATATCACTGATTACCCGCCATAACGAAAGGGGCGAGGCCAGATGCTGTAACACCCGTGCCAGCGAACCGGCGGGATGGCTGCGCTCACCTACGGTGCTGAATCCTATACATTCATCCGTTAGCAGGAGACGTGCATCATCCTGTTGCACAAAGGTGATGCGATGACCGCGCGCAATCAGCGTCTGTGACAACGCCTGCAGCGCGTGAAAGTGGCTATACAGTGGCGGCGCAATCACGGCAAAGTGCCCCATCGGCAGTCCCGCGATCAGTGAAACATCGCCAGCTGTTGATTAAACAGGGCGTGCATATATTGGCGGGTCGCTATGCCACGATGGCAGGCGCAGGCGAGGTGCGCATCGGCACTGCGCAGATGTTCACGCAAGCGGCGCTCAGCACCTTCGGCCCCCAACATCTGTACCAGCGTCGATTTACCCTGATCCTGATTAATGTCCTTGCCGGTGTGTTTACTGCCGTCGGCGAGATCATCGAGCAATTGGAAAGCCTGACCCAAATCCTGCGCGAAATAACTGAGTTTCTGGCGCATAGCGGGTGTTGCTTCCGCGGCAATCGCCGCCATTTGCAAAGTGGCTCGGAACAGCACGCTGGTTTTAAGTTCATTGGTTAATGCGACGGCTTCCGGGCTACGCGATTGCGCGCCCTGATGCAGATCCTGGAATTGACCCTGCACCAAACCTTGTAAACCTACGGCAGAAGAGAGTTCGGCAATCGCCTCTGATTTCTGCAGGGCGGCTAAACCTGGCGCAACGGCAATCACTTCAAAGGCGCGGCTCAGCAGGGCAATCGCCGCCAGAATCGCCACGCTTTCGCCAAATTCGCGATGCACCGTTGGGCGCCCGCGTCGCATCTGAGCATTGTCCATGCAAGGAATATCATCGAGGATCAGCGACGCGGCATGCACCATTTCAACCGCGCAGGCGAGATCAAGAATGCCCTGTTGCGATGCTTTGCTGCCCATATCTCGCGCAGCCAACAGCAGCAACAGTGGACGAATGCGTTTACCCGGTGCCAGTGCTCCGGCGCGCATGGCGGCACGAACCTGATCGCTCGGCTGACCCGCAGGCAGCAGTTGCTCAAGATGCGTCTGCAATAATTGCTGCAAAGAGTGAAGTTCGTGTTCCTGGCTTGCTGTGATGTCGACATGGGCGGTCATAGCGGCTTTCCATGGTAAGTTGAATTGTTATGGTTTTTTTATTAACCGTAGACTGCGTAAGGTGAGTTCGCCAGCGCGCTCAACGCATTACGGTAAAGACAGATCCGAAATAAAACCTGATTCTCCACCAGGATTCATTGCACTTTCCCCGTGATCGTATTAGCGAAAAAAGTAACAAGGGTGCCGTAACATAAATTCATCCGGTAGTCTGAAACGACACGCTTATCCATCCAGGAAAATAATGATGTCTTCGCAACCTCATATTCTGATTATTCAGCCACTGATGCCGCAGCTGGACGAAAAACTCTCGCAACATTTTCATTGTCATCGTTTATATAATGAGCAGGACCCTGCGCTATTTCTTCAGCGCCAGGGCAAAGAGATTCAAGGCATAGTGACGCGCGGTGACGTGGGTGTAGAAACGTCGATTCTGGAACAGGTGCCGGCCTGTAAAGCGATTGCGGTGTTTGGGGTGGGAACCGATCGTATCGACCTGAATTACACCGCTGCACATGATATTCAGGTGAGCATCACCAGCGATATTCTTACCGATGATGTCGCCGATTTAGCCATGACGTTGACCTTAGCTTTTTCACGCAACCTGGTGGCCAATCATCAGTTCGCCCGTTCTGGTGCGTGGGAAAATACCGGTACTTCGCTTTCCAGTAAAGCCAGCGGAAAACGCATGGGCATTGCGGGCTTGGGTGCGATTGGACTGGCCATCGCTCGCCGGGCTGAAGCATTCGGTATGGAGATCGCTTACACCGCGCGCAGCCAGAAAAATGTGCCTTACCAACGCTGCGAGAGCATTGAACAGCTGGCGGCGTTCAGTGATTTCCTGGTGCTGGCGCTGCCGGGTAGCCCGGAAAATATCCAGCTGGTGGACGCAAAAGTACTGGCGGCGTTGGGGAAATCGGGGGTGCTGATCAACATTGCACGCGGCACGGTGGTGAATGAAAACGATCTTATCCAGGCATTGCAGCAGGGTGTGATAAAAGGCGCCGCGCTGGATGTTTTCCCGCAAGAGCCGGTTATTCATCCTGCGCTGCGTGAATTAGATAATGTGTTATTAACGCCGCATATTGCCAGTGCCACCCATGAAACCCGTGAAGGCATGGCGAATAATGTGCTGGAGAATTTACTAGCCTATTTCTCAAACGGAAAAATGCTGACGGCGGTATAAATTTATTCTCTGGCATCAGAGGATTTTCTTATATCCTGCGCAGTAAGTGTTCTATAGCGATTGCAATCTCTGCCGATGAACGTTGTTATGATAGGGCTATTCATTCAGGAGCCATTCATGACAACCCAAAAGATTGCGGTAGTGGGCGGCGGCGTCATCGGTTTAGCGGTGGCGCGCGCATTAGCCTTGCAGGGCGTACAGGTTACGATTTTTGAACAGCAGCATATTGGTGCAGGTACCAGCAGCACCACCTTCGCCTGGGTCAACTCCAACGGTAAACAACCGCTCAGTTATCACCAGCTCAATGCCCTCGCTATGGAAGAACACACGCGTTTGCAACTCTCGCAAACCAATGGTCTGCGCTGGCTGGAAACTTGTGGCACCTGGGAGTGGGCGGCAGAAGGCGAGGCGCAGCAGAGGCTACTTCAGCGTGCTACCTCCCTGCAATCGCTGGGTTATCCCGCGCATGAGGTGACACCGGATGCGTTGCAGCGTGAAGTGCCGGATCTGCGTTCACAGGCGGTAAGTGGCAGCGTCTGGCATTTCCCAACGGAATCGGTATTGCATCCGGCGCTGTATCTGTCGCGACTCTGGTCTGAAGCGCGTGCCAATGGAGCGGTATTACATCAACAACATGCGATTGAACGTGTTAGCGAACGGGCTGATAGCGTCACGCTGCATCTGACAAATGGCGAGCAGTGGCAGGGCGATCACGTAGTGATTGCCACCGGCCGCTGGGCCAATCAACTGCTTAACACCCTCCATCTTGATCTGGCGCTACTCGACACCAGCAAACCCAACGCGGTGGCCTGTAGCTTCCTCGCGCGAACTGCGCCACAGCCGCTGTCACTATCATCCAATCTGATCTCACCACAGCTCAACGTGCGCCCGGATGGCGGTGGGCGGTTGTTATTACAAGCACTGGAACTGGACGATATTGCCGATCCTGCCTCGCCACCTTCGCTCCATGGGGATATTGCCCAACAGTTCCGCGATCGCTACCACGCGTTGTTTGCAGATGCAGGCGAATTGCAGATTGAGAACATTGTGATTGGTCAACGCGCCAGACCGGCGGATGGATTACCTGCCATTGGCTACGTCACGCCTCATCAGCGTGTGTATGTGGCAGTGACACACAGTGGAATCACATTGTCACCGTTGATTGGCAAGCTGGTGGCGCAGGAACTGGTGCAGGATCAGGCCAGTGAGTTACTGGCAGATTTCCGCCCTCAGCGTTTGTTAGGTAAAAACGCCAGTGACTTTGCGCCGATTAAGCGCAACTTCCCTGCGGCACAGTAAAGCCATTTTTCCTAAAAATGATATTTTTGTGCCATTTTTGCGTGAGCGAGCAGTTTTAGTTGTTGCGATTATGTTATTACTGATTGCCTTACCACTCTTCTCTATCACAAGGAGGCAGCATGAAAATCGGTATCGTGGGCTATGGAACGGGCGGCAAACACTTTCACGCGCCATTCATTAATGCGGCTGAGGGCGTGGAGTTAGCGGGCATCGTGGCGCGTGCGCCAGCCACTATTTCACGCGTGAGAGCGGATTTTCCCGACATTCCGATCTATGCCAGCCTGACCGACATGCTGGCGGCAGGTGTCGATGCCGTCACGATCACGACACCACCGCAAACGCGCCGCGAACTGGTGCTGGAAGCGATTGCTGCGGGTGTGGCGGTGATTGCCGACAAACCCTTTGCACCCGACGCGAAAACGGGGCGCGAGTTGGCCAATGCCGCGAAAGCGAAAGGCGTCGTACTGAGCGTGTATCACAACCGTCGTTTTGACCATGATGTGCGCACGCTGAAAAAACTGATTGAGCAAAATCGCGTGGGAAAAGTGTGGCGTTTGCATAATCGTATGGATTTTGACGATGCCAATACCCTCGAAGGCGGCGAAACCGGCGGTTTGCTGCGTGATTTAGGCAGTCATATTGTCGATCAGGCGCTGTTCCTGTTGGGGCCGGTAAAATCGGTTTATGCTCAATTGGATATCATCGACCTGCCGGAAGGGCCGACCGACGCCAGTTTTGTGCTGACGCTAACTCATCAAAACGGGACTAAATCCTATCTTTCCGCCACCAAACTGAATCGCTTTGTTTGCCGTGAGTTTCGTCTGTATGGCGATGCCGGTAGCTTTGTTTCACAAGGGACGGATGTGCAGGCGCAGGCCATTTTTGCGGGCCAGCGCCCGGCGGACGATCGGGATGCATGGGGCTATGAGCAGCCTGAGCGCTGGGGCACACTTAATACGCCGCAAGGCTCAGAACGGGTGCCTTCTGAACAAGGTGCCTATCACGCCTATTACGAAGCTTTTGCTCAAGCGGTACGCGATGGCAGTGAGCCTCCGGTGACGCCAGAGCAGGCGATTGAAGTCCTGGCGCTACTGGATGCTGCTTTTGTTAGCGCACGTGAAAATCGGGTCGTGGAACTAGCGTGATTTACACGACCTGCACAATTTGTTCGCGTAGCCATTGATGTCCGGCGCTGTTCGCCAGCGCCGGATTGTAGTAAACGCGCAGCGCATAATGCGGGGTAGGAAAGGGCGTCGGGAAAATTTTCAAATCCGCCGCGCCAAACAAGGATGTCACGGCACGTTGCGGTAACGCGATAGCCAGATCCGTGCTGGCGATGATCAATGGTGCAGTCATCAGACTCGGCAGTTCCACCACCACTTTGCGCTGAATTCCTTGCGCGTCGAGTATTCGGTCAATCACGCCGCGTTGCTCATTCCACGGATTAACTACCACATGCCCCACGCGCAGGTAATCCTCATAGGTGAGCGCATCGCGGATAAACGGATGCCCCTGGCGAACTGCAACCACGTAGTTATCCTCGAAACATTCGATAGTGTTGATGCCACGTCTTGGGGGGGTGACTTCATCCTCAAAACCGATGGCAAAATCCACCTTGCCCGCCATCAAATCCTCAAACGCATCGTAGCCGCGTGAATACACCACCTTGATCACTACATTGGGTGCCTGCTGTTGCAGATGGGCAATCAACGTGGGCAGAAGGGCGGTAGCGGTGTAATCCGTCACGGCAAAGCGGAAAACCTGATGGCTGGTGAGCGGGTCAAAATCGTTTCGGCGGTTAAGGCTCTCCACCAGCGCGGCCAGGGCATTGATAATGCCGGGCGCGAGCAGTTCCGCTTTCGCGCTGGGTAACATTGCATTTCCCTGACGGATAAAAAGCGGATCGTCCAGTGAGACACGCAGGCGTGCCAAAGCGTGACTTAATGCCGAGGGACTGAAGGCCAATTCATTTGCGGCGGCGGTGACACTGCGCTGGCGATAGAGCGCGGCAAACACCAGCAGTAAATTGAGGTCGAGTTGGCGCAGCATGAGATGCACGTTGTTCATGATTATCCTGAAGACAATGCAGTAGGTTCATGGTGATTTGTCGGTAAAATAGCGTGCATTGTGATGTTAATCCAGAGGGTAGTTGTGTCGAATTTAACGTTTAGAAATGCCACCTTAGCCGATGTTGATCGCTGCTATGCCATTGAAATTAATGCCTACGAAGGCGATGAGGCTGCCACGCGCGAAAAAATCGCAACCCGTATCGCACAGTATCCTCAAGGGTTTATGTGCCTTGAAAACGAGGGTCAAGTCATTGGCTTTATCAATGCAGGTTGCGCCTGGGATGTGGTGATGTCAGATGAGGAATTTAAGGAGTTAATCGGGCACGATCCTGCAGCACCTAACGTGGTAATTATGTCAGTGGTGCTCGATCCGGCCTATCAGGGCAAAGGATACAGCACACTGATGATGCAACAGTTCATCAAGCTTATGAAGCAGATGGATAAACATACCATCCATTTGATGTGCAAAACCCATCACGTTGATCTGTATAAGAAGTTCGGCTATCAGTACATCAAACCTTCGGCGTCCGATCACGGCGGCATGGCGTGGCACGAGATGCTGATGACGCTGTGATTATTTTTTAACCAAAAATAATTCATCACCTGATCGCGATCATAAAATTACGCTGAAAACTGCTCAACCATGTCAGTTAAATCACATGCAACGAGGAGGTTATGATGCGTACTGCACTGATGACCTTGCCGGAGGTGGCGCGCTATCTTGGCGTGCCCTCCGCCACTTTAGCCTGTGCGATTTGCAATCGTGGCACGCTAGAGAAAGTCCCGCTACCCGCCGCGGTTGACGATACCGCGCCGTTGTCCTGCCGCTGCTGGACGCCAGAAGATGTCCGCCAGTTCAGGCTGGCGATGATGCGGGCGCGGCGTGGGCACTGAAGAACAACTGGCGGCTTCAGGCTGCCAGTATTCGTGCTTATCCAATCAGCGCTTTCGCCTTGGCGCGAATCTCAGCCAGTTCATTCGATGTGACATGGCTTTTTTTCACCGCTTTTCGGGCGCGCCAGTCAATGCTGGTCACCTGATCAGCCAGCGCAACACTCTCCCGTGCGCCTGACAGGATGACTTCAAAGGGATAACCCTTGGCCTGAGTGGTGCAGGGTACGCAAAGCAGCATGCCCACTTTGTTGTTATAGGCAAAAGGACTGAGGACGACAGCAGGGCGATGTCCACCCTGCTCGTGCCCCAGTGTAGGGTCAAAATCCAGCCAGATCAGGTCTCCGGCATCGGGTACAAAACGTGAAACCATTAGAGCAATTCCTTGCCAACTGAAGGTCCAAAATCAATTTTTTCATGGACGTTATCTTCAGTGATGCCGTCCAGCAGAGCATCAAGGGAATACTCCTTTTCTCTCACCGGGACAAGTATCAATTTGCCATCTTCCACGCTGAGTTCCAGTTTGTCGTCAACACTGAGCGCAGCAGATTGCATTACGCTGGCAGGGATGCGGATTGAAGGACTATTGCCCCATTTTTTTAACGTCACCGTGGTCATAACCAACCTCCTGCGAAATGTCGATACACTGTATATCATCGTTAAGGTTGATACAACGTAGATACGCCATTACCGCTTGAGCTGCCACCTTTAAACGCAGGAAAGCGTATCATCTAAGACAACGTTTTCGTGCTATTAGATACTCCAGTCTCGGTCAACGTCGCCCGCACATGAGGAAGACTCTGCGGGTAATTCTGTTGAATAAATTCAATCATCTTCTCACGCACATAGCAGCGTAAATCCCAGGCGGTTGGGGAGTTTTGTGCGGTCATTAATAAACGAATCGTCATGGTTTTATCAGTGGTATCGGTCACCTGAAGCACCTGGGTTTGCTGATCCCAGAGTTTGGTTTCGCTGAGAACTTTTTCAAAATGCTGACGGAGTGGCTCTAATGGCATCGAATAATCGAGGTAAAGAAAAACCGAACCTAATATTTGGGCATTATTGCGTGTCCAGTTCTGGAAGGCGTTTTCGGTAAAATAGGTAATTGGCAGCACCAGACGGCGCAGGTCCCAGATACGCACCACAACATAGGTCAGGTTGATCTCCTCAATCCAACCCCATTCATTTTCAACCACAACCGCATCATCAATTTTGATCGGTTGCGTGAAGGCGATTTGAATGCCAGCGAACAGATTAACCAGTGACTTCTGCAGCGCAAAACCAATGATGATACCTGCCACCCCAGCGCCTGCGAGGATGGTGGTGCCGAATTTTCTTACGCCGGGAATGCTGATAAGAATCAGTGAAAGGCAGAATGATACAAGGAGGACAATCGCGACCTTTTTGACATAAATGATCTGGGTGCGAATCTTCCTGGCGCGCAGGTTGTTTGACAGATTAATATCATAGCGAATAAATAGCATGTCCTGCGCGACGTTGGTCAATCTTATTAAAATCGAGCACAATGACAATATTATGAAAACATTCAGCGTGGGGGTAATGAACGAAAGCGAATCGGGGTGAATATTTACATACTCGGCTCCAACGTTAATTAACATCAGAGGAATAAACAGGAACATCGATCCACGAAGATGCTTCTCAAGTGACTTGAACAATTTTCTGTCGCGATTCTGCCAGTAACGTATAAATCTAAGCAATAGGAAGCGAGCCAAAAAACCCGCGACAAGCGAAAGGGTGACAAGTAACACAGCAGGCACCCATGAAGGGGCGTCAGATAACTCATCAAATATCGATGGCATTATTTTCCCTCACTCTCAGCTGACAATTTGACGTTGTCAGATAAATTAAATATTCAGTAACCGTTGTCTGTCCGGTTCTCTGCTAATTATCTAATCGCTAATAATGAAATTGACTTAATACAGCTCATTGATTCTGATAAA
Source organism: Pantoea folii (assembly GCF_056678875.1). NCBI lineage: Bacteria > Pseudomonadati > Pseudomonadota > Gammaproteobacteria > Enterobacterales > Erwiniaceae > Pantoea > Pantoea folii. The sequence goes on from NZ_JBWXON010000015.1 coordinate 64,251, forward strand.
AACAACTTCATCTTCATTAGCGAAGTTTAATTTAAAGTAATAAACCAACTCACTGAAAGTATAGACGATAATGAGTGTTCTGTGTCAGGCAGAGTGTTTGAGGGGAAAACCGCTGCCCTAAAGCAGCGGTTATTATTTATTGCGTTATTTCAGGATGCTGAGCAACTAAATTGCGGCGCTTATTCTTCAACGCCTCAATTTGTTCATCAATATCCTCGATGCGCTGCTCAATGCCATCATGATGCTCCTGCAGCAACTCTTTGGCTTCTTCAAGCGAGGAGGCAGCTGGGGTGTCACCATAGAGCGGTTTGTTAGCGGTTTCCCTCACGGTAAAACCGGTCACCACACCGATCGCACCCACTACCATCAGATACCATGCCGGCATATAAAGGTTGCCTGTCACTTCCACTAACCAGGCGGTAAGGGTAGGGGTAATACCCGCAACCAAAATGGAGATGTTATAGGTGCTGGCCAACGCGCTGTATCGCACTTCAGTCGGGAATAACGCGGGCAGGGTCGAGGCCATCACGCCAATCAGACAGTTGAGTATGACCGCCTGAATCAACAATCCAAAAAAGAGTGCGACCAGGCTGTGATGGGTAATCAGCATGAAGGAGGGAATGGATAACAGCACCATTGCTACGCTACCAATAATGATAAACGGACGACGTCCAAATTTATCACTGAGTAATCCCATCACTGGTTGCACAAACAGCATCGCCAGCATGATAACGACAATGATTAAAACGCCACGGTCTTCTGAATAGTGCAGATTGTGAGTCAGGTAACTCGGCACATAAGTCAGCAACATGTAGTAAGCCACGTTGGTGGTGATAACGATGCCGATGCAGGAGATCAGATTCCGCCAGTGCTTGCGTGCAATCTCTTTAAAAGGAACTGAAGGGCCTTCACTTAAACCTTGTTTCGAACCTTCTTCTAGTGAATCTACATGTTTCTGGAATGTCGGGGTCTCTTCGAGCGCATGACGCAGGTAAAGGCCGACTAAACCTAATGGCAACGCCATAAAGAAGGGAATGCGCCAGCCCCAGTCATTGAAGGTTTCCTGGCCCAGGATCGTGGTGAGCAGCACAACCACACCGGCGCCACAGACGAAGCCAACCAGCGAACCGAAATCAAGCCAGCTGCCTAAAAAACCACGTTTACGGTCGGGTGAGTACTCCGCAACAAAGATGGAAGCGCCGGTATATTCCCCTCCCACCGAGAATCCCTGAACCATTTTTGCAATCAGCAGCAAGACCGGTGCCCAGAAGCCGATGGTGGCATAGGAAGGAATAAGTCCGATACTGAAGGTGCTGAAGGTCATCAATATGATGGTGATGGCGAGAATCTTCTGACGGCCGTATTTATCACCCAATACACCAAAGAACATTCCCCCTAGCGGACGAATGATGAACGGAACCGAGAATGTGCCCAAAGCGGCGATGATCTGAATGCCAGGCGAGGCACCCGGGAAAAAAACTTTGCCTAAAACGGCTGCGACATAGCCGTATACCCCAAAATCGAACCACTCCATGGCATTACCCAGAGCGGCGGCGGTAATCGCCTTCTTGAGACGAGCATCATCAATGATTGTCACGTCCTTCAACCGCATCGGTTTAACCTTTTTACGTCTTAAACTAAGCATTACCATTCCCTTAAAAATCAATTATTTTTGATTGATATCTAGTTATAAACAAACAGTAAAACGTCATAGTGAACCCAGCAAAAGCTGATGATGCTGATACAGCATAGACATAAATTTACAATTTGCCGGGAGAAACCCCGCTTTAGCGGTGTTTTTTAGGCTGGGCGTTTGGGAGTTTTCGCGAAGATTTGAGACGTTAGGACCGGCGTTCTCAGTGGGCAATACGGACTCACTGATGCTTGTTAAGCTCACAGGCTCATTGGCATCGTCACTACGCCTTCATTCCGTGGCAGGAGTGAGGCAACACGATGGGCTAAACACTATTTGGTCGACCATGCCAGATAATCGACCTTGTGCTGTTGACTAGCGGTATTGCCATAATATGTTGTTTACTGGCAGTCCGTATTCATTCACTCAAGCACTGCGATAAATTTGAAATGAGTGGTTAACATGCAGCTTATTAATTAACAACCGAGATACCAAGATGCTGCAATATTAATGAGGCTTGATAGTTGTCCAGCTTCACGCCCTGCAAATCCACTTCGCGCACATCTATTTCACCTAGCTCCGAGTTAGTCAGATCGCAATAAGTGAAATTGGCAGAAGGCCAGTCAAATGAAGAAAACTCACCGCCTGAGAGGTCTGATCCACTGAATGTTGCGCCCAGAATATGAGTGCCAATCCAGCAGTTATCCCATAGCTCGCACTTCTCTAATACCACCTTGGATAAATTGGCGTAGCTGAGGTTTGTTTTGGTGATGTATGCACTGCAGAACCAGGTACGGGTTGTAATCATGTTCATGAAACTGGCACCGCGAAAATCGGCACCTTGTGCCATACAGCTACGAATCTCAATACCCAGCGCACTAACGTTTCTAAAGTCCGCCATGGAAAGATCGCAACTATTAAAGATGGCATCTTTCAGCGTGGCGCGGCTGAAATTACATCCTTTCTGGTTTTCACGATCGTAAAAAGTGCAACCAGTAAACTCAGTACCACTAAGGTCACAAGCAGAAAAGTCACAGTTCAAGAAGGTACTGTTTTCAATTTTCTCACCGGTAAACCGATTCTTGCCAATTTTCTCGCCAACTAAAGTTAGGGTCATGATGCTGAGCCTGTTTTTTTATACAGTACTGTGGATGTTAAAGTGATTTATAGCCGTGCGTCAAACGACAAAATCTGACTCACCGGCAGCAACACTGGAATTGTCCGCGCTGAAAGAAGTAAGGAAATATTTTTTAGATTAAACGCTTTCAGCGCGAATGACGCTCAGGAATAATTAGATTCTAAGTGCAGCTATAATCGCAGATTCCATTTTCTCTGGCGTAGTAAAGGGTGCAAACCGCTTAATGGGTTTGCCGTCGCGTCCGATGAGGAATTTAGTGAAGTTCCACTTGATCCTACCGCCCAGCACACCGGGTAATTCGTTTTTCAGATAACTAAACACCGGATGCGTAGCCTCTCCGTTGACCTCCACCTTCTCGAACATCGGGAAGCTTACACCGTAGTTAATGTGGCAGGTTTGCGAGATCGCGTCGGCATCACCGGGCTCCTGCTTACCGAACTGATTGCAGGGGAACCCCAGCACCATCAGCCCCTGGGCGGCATACTTCTTATAAAGCGCTTCAAGGCCTGCGTACTGTGGCGTGAAGCCGCAATGGCTGGCGGTGTTGACCACCAAAACCAGTTTGCCAGCGTAATCCGCCATTGAGATAAGTTGGCCGCTCAGGCTGGTGGCGGTAAGTTGATGAAAGGGGGTCATGTCTAAGTCCTCAAAGAACACCCGTTTAATTCTGCAGGATTTTTTTTATACCCAGATTAATTACAGCGCAGCGAAAACCAACGCTCTGTTAATTCACACGGATCGATATCAATAACATCGGATCTTGCAAAGCAATATACATCAGAACCCATGGTCATTCCGCTATGATAGGATTCCAGCACCACTGAAAAAGTTATTTGGAGTGAAGAGTGACGCTTCCATCAATCCATGAATGGCATCAAAATGATTATCTCATTAGTACAGACAGCGCAAAGTTGGATGTGGAGGCGATACACCAGTATCTGACGCGCTCAACATGGGCGAAAGGCATAGACGTGGAAACCGTCACCGCTTCAGTTCAAAACAGCCTGAACTTTGGCATTTATCATCATCAATCTCAGGTTGGATTTGCCCGGCTCATAACAGATCATGCGACCTTCGCCTATCTGTGTGATGTATATGTACTGGAAGAACATCAGGGAGAGGGCCTGGGAAGGTGGCTAATGACATGCATCCATGATCATCCTCTCTTTAACAAGCTGCGCAGAATCATGTTGTTCACCACTACAGCGTCATGGCTCTATGAGAAATTTGGCTACGAGCCGGTCAATCGTCCTGATTATGCGTGGACGATCACGCGCCCAGAAATTTACTTACCTTAGCGATAACGACGAGAATTGATGCGCCGAGAGGGCTTATCGAAGGCGGTTTTGATTGCCGCCTGCAACCGTCAGCGTGCAGCAGACTGATGGGCGATTTCCAGCAAAGCCGTTAAATTTTCCGGATAATAGCGTTCCCCACTGCATATCAGTTCTTTCAGTTCCCACCAGTGATAGTCTGACATCACTTCGCGCTCGTGCTTACTCCATCCCGCTGTTGAAATCTCCTGTTGAACAACATGCACCGTATAATAGTGCTCTTGTGCTAACACTACCTCGCCGCTGGGTAGTTGCATTTCAAACGCTCGGTAGCCGATGGCATCATCCAGCTGAGTACGTATAATGCCTGTCTCTTCAAAGAGTTCGCGAATCGCTGCCTGTTTCCAGCTTTCGTGATTTTCCAATGCACCGCCGGGTGTGGCCCAATAACGTTGTCCATCCAGAGCATCGGCTTTATGTGTGAAACAAAACAACAGAACACGCTGCTGTGGGTCAATGATGAGTAATCGTGCTGAAGGCCGGGTATTCATTTTTGGCTCTCTTTCCTCGTAACGTTAACTCTCTTAGAAGATATTGTCTGTGGTATCGCGATTCCGTTGTAATCCCTCAATTTTCAGCGTGTTGTACCGATGTTTTCATCGCGTATATACAGGCGCTCAGCAGTCAATTAATATTGACCTAGGCTAAAATATTGTTTGTACCAGATCAATGAAGATAAATGGCAAAACAGCGGGTGATATTTTCGACCAAATCCGCGCAATGATTCAGGCGGGTGAACTCGCGCCCGGCACGATGCTTCCTACACTACGTGATTTAGCGGGTGAGTTGGGCATTAATCGCAATACGGTTGCACTGGCTTATAAGCGGCTGACAGATGCAGGTTTTGTCCTCTCTAGAGGAAGAAACGGCACCGTGGTGCGTGAGCCCATTGCTGAGATTGATATTGAAGGTAGCGCCCCGGGCCTGGCGATACGCGATCTTGCCAGCGGCAACCCTGCGGCTTCGGCTCTTCCCTCGGTTAATCAGCTTGTTGCGCATATCCAAAGTACACCAGCTTTGTATGGCGAACCGGAAATACGGCCTGAACTTGAGGCGGCGGGTCTCGAATGGCTACAACCCGATCTCGATGTTCCCTTTGAATTAAATTTGACCAACGGTGCGGTTGATGCGGTTGAGAGGGTGCTTGCCAGTTACCTGATTGCAGGCGATCGCGTGGCGGTTGAAGACCCCTGCTTCCTGAGTAGCATCAGCACCTTGCGGCACAATCGTCTGCAGGCTGCGCCTGTAGCAATCGATACGGAAGGCATGCAGATTGAGGCGCTGTCACATCAGCTTTCTACTGGCGTGCAGGCGGTGATCATCACTCCGCGCGCCCACAATCCAACCGGCTTTGGACTCAGTGCGGGACGCGCCGAAGGCATACGCACTCTACTGGCGAGCTACCCGCAGGTTCTGGTGATTGTGGATGATCACTTCTCCCTACTCTCAACACAGGATTATCACCACATTGTTCCGGCAAATGCCCGTAACTGGGTGCTGATTCGCTCGATGTCCAAGTTTCTTGGGCCCGACTTACGGATGGCTGTTGTTGCAAGTGATGAAGAAACCTCACAGCGTCTGCGTCAGCGCCTGAATGCCGGGACTAACTGGGTCAGCCATATACTGCAAGATATGGCTGCAGGTTATCTGCGTTCACCAGGCTTTCAGCCCGCCATTTTGGCCGCACGCAGGCGCTATTCAGCCCAAAGAGAATTGCTGGTTAGCGCGTTAAAAAAACACGGCGTCACGGTTTCAAAACATCACGATGGCTTGAACGTTTGGGTTCCTTTAGCGCACAACAGTGCGGCAACGGTGATGCAAATGGCACAACGCGGCTGGCTGGTTCGCGGCGGAGAAGGGTTCATGCTGGACAGCACGAGTTCAGGGCTGCGGATCACCGTCTCTGAGATTGATGCACCGGAAACAGAGTTAATCGCTAAATCCCTGGCCGGGATTCTGTCACAGCAGCGTCAGATTCAGGCTACCAATAAGGGCTGAACAGGCCAGTACATTACTCATGGAGTTCTCTGCAATGCGCGTACATTTCATCGTACATGAAGATTTTGAAGCACCCGGCGCCTACGAAACATGGGCCAACAATCACGGTCATGATGTGACTTACTCGCGGGTTTATGCAGGCGACAGGCTGCCAGCAAACGCGGAAGGCATTGATTTTCTTATTGTGATGGGAGGGCCTCAGGATCCGTCCACCACACTAGAAGAATGCCCGCACTTTGATGCGAAAGGTGAACAGGCGCTGATTGCTTCGGCGGTTCAAACCGGTAAAGCCGTTATCGGTATCTGTCTCGGTTCACAACTGATTGGTGAAGCGCTAGGCGCATCTTTCGCGCACAGCCCTGAAAAAGAGATTGGTAAATTCCCGATCACGCTGACAGAAGAGGGTAGTAAGGACGAACTGTTCTCTCACTTTGCCAGCACGCTGGAAGTGGGGCACTGGCATAACGACATGCCGGGTCTGACGGCAGATGCAAAAATCATCGCTTACAGCGAAGGTTGCCCGCGCCAGATCGTGGCGTATTCAGACCGCGTATATGGTTTCCAGTGCCATATGGAACTAACGCTGGAGGTTGTGGAAATGCTGATCGCGCATTCAGAGAAAGATCTGAGTCGCGCCGCAGAATACCGCTTCGTTAATACGCCAGAAGAACTGCGTGCACACGATTACAGCGAGATGAATCAGGTGCTATTTGGTTTTTTAGATAAGTTGGAAACTCGCTATAACGCAGCATAAGCACTGAGTACGTCAGGCTAATTGTGCCTGGCATTCTTTCTGCTCTATTAATTAATAACGCTGCCCGGCGATTTTACGCGGGGCAGCGTTATTTCAGTCAGATATCAGCACTTCATTAGCGGCGAAGGAGTGCCACGGAATGGCACTCTGCTAAACGTCAGCGAAATTACAACTGCGGACCTGCCTGCGCAATACGCGCACCGGCCTCGTTGTTGCTGTACTGTTTGAAGTTATTGATAAACAGCTGTGCCAGTTTCTCGGCCGCTTCCTGCCATTCTGCCGGTGATGCCCAGCCGTTGCGCGGATCGAGAGTGTTTACATCGACACCAGCAATCTCCTGCGGAATGGCGAGACCAAAGATCGGAAGTGTTTCTTCACGCATTGCGCCAGTTTCCCCTTCGAGGATGGCGTTGACGATCTGGCGCGTATCTTTCAGCGACAAACGCTCACCCGCACCGTTCCAACCGGTATTCACCAGCCACACTTCAGCACCGCTCTGCGCAACTTTCTCCTGCAGCACATCAGCATACTGTGTTGGATGCAGCATCAGGAAAGCCGCACCATAGCAGGCAGAAAATGTCGGCGTTGGAGCAGTAATCCCGCGCTCGGTGCCCGCGAGTTTAGAAGTGAAGCCAGACAAGAAGTGATACTGCATCTGCTCTGGGGTCAGACGGGAAACGGGCGGGAGCACGCCGAATCCGTCCGCAGCAAGGAAGATAATGCGTGAAGGGTGACCCGCGCGAGACACCGGCTGCACGATATTCTCGATGTGCGACAGTGGATAAGAGACGCGTGTGTTCTCGGTTTTGCTACCATCGGCATAATCCACGCTGCCATCTTCACGAACGACCACGTTTTCCAGCAGCGCGTTACGGCGGATAGCACCATAAATTTCCGGTTCAGATTCCGCTTTCAGATTGATGGTCTTGGCATAGCAGCCGCCTTCAAAATTGAATACGCCGTCAGCATCCCAGCCGTGCTCATCATCACCAATGAGCTGTCGACGCGGATCGGTCGACAGTGTGGTTTTTCCGGTACCGGAGAGGCCAAAGAACAGCGCCACATCGTCTTTTTCACCCCGGTTTGCTGAGCAGTGCATGGACGCGATACCCTTCAGCGGCAGCAGGTAGTTCATCACTGAGAACATTCCTTTTTTCATTTCGCCGCCGTACCAGGTCCCGCCAATCAGCTGGATATTCTCTGTCAGGTTGAAGGCAACAAAGTTCTCCGAGTTTAACCCTTGCTCCTGCCACTGCGGATTGACGCAACCGGCGCCATTAATCACCGTGAAGTCCGGGTTAAAGCTTGCCAGCTCTTCGTCGGTCGGGGCGATAAACATATTTTTGACAAAGTGCGCCTGCCAGGCCACCTCAGTGACAAAACGCACGGCCAGACGGGTATCGGCACTCGCGCCACACCAGGCATCCACGATATACAGCGCTTTGGCAGACAGGTGATCGGCGACCAGCGTTTTCAGATGCGCCCACACGTCAGTCGACATCGGTTTGTTATCGTTGCGCCCCAGGCCAGCATCCGACCACCAAAGGGTATCTCGCGTCACATCGTCGCGAACGATGTACTTATCGCGTGGAGAGCGGCCCGTGAACTCGCCGGTATCAACCGTCACCGCACCAGACGTCGTCACAATTCCGCGCGCCGGGCCTTTAAGCTCGGCTGACGTTTCATGCTCGAATAGCAATTCGTAATTCGGGTTGTAGATGATCTCGCTGACATCGTTGATGCCAAGGCTTGAGAGATGTTGCATGACAGATTTAGTTGCGCTCATAAAATACCCTGACTCATTGGATGATTGGCGAGGCGGCTAGGGCCGACCCGAATAAGGGATGGATAGTAGCACTGGCTTTTTGATGCAGAAATTGCATATAAATCATTTGTCATGTAAAAAATGCATAGAATTGGGGGCTGCAATTGGAGCAAAGACGTGCTAAGTAACCTCGAAGTGAAGTGGTTCTATGATGTAATTGCATTAGAAGAATGCCGCAGCTTTACGCTTGCGGCAGAGAGGCGAAATATTTCGCAATCCTCGTTCAGCAGAAGGATTCAGGCACTCGAATCGAACCTGGGTTTCAGCGTATTTAATCGTGAAGTGAACCCGCCACAGTTGACGCCGCAGGGCAGGATATTTGTCGGCTATGCCAGGAACATGCTCGACGATATGGACTTCCAGATCAGCCGAATTAAGGGTGAAGATAAGCTAAAGCAAAGTATCCGTATCGATGCGGCGCCTTCGCTTTCCGTCCTGCTGCTGCCCGATATACTGGCGGATTACCGTGACAGCCCTGATAAAGTTTTCTTTGTTGAATCGATTAACGTCAACGATGCCGTATTTAACCTGAAAGAGGGGAAAAGTGATTTCATCCTGTCCTTTTATAATGAAGAGCTGATGAATTATCCGTTTATCAATCACAAAATTTTCGATTCCGCGCTGCACCTGGTTTCACCCTGTGACCAGAACGGTAAGCCGATTTTCTCCATCAATGGCGACACACTGCCGCTGGTCAAGTATGCCAATGACAGTTATATGGGGCGTCAGGTCAATCAGGTTATTGATCGCATACCCAATACCACCTTCATTCTGACCTTCGTTTCATCGATGAGCGAGTTGCTGAAGAGAATGATCCTGAAAGGCGATGCCGTTGGCTGGTTGCCGGACTACTCGATTCAGCGTGAATTGGAGGAGAGAAGGCTGGCGATTATGGATCACAGCCTTTCGCTGAAGATTTCGGCTTATGTTTATCGCTCAGGTGCACGCTTAAATCTCACGGCGGAACGCTTCTGGCGCTATGTGAAAGGGCGGAATATTGAGGGTTGATGATGGTATGGTCTTAGAACAGGATGTTAAAGGCAGATTTAAGTCATTTTATTTATTGTGCCATTACCATTTCGATATTTTCCCATAACTCATTTAATCTTAAGCAAATTCCAGCATTTTCAATCAATGAAAACTCGGTAGCATCGGAAAACACATAAGGTGCTTCAAGTGTTGCCCTCGGGCAACATGCTTCTGGCAGTAACGCGCCCATAACCTTCAATGTCTCTGTGAGTTGTGGATGTGCCAGATGAGCCCTGACAGACAGGTTAGGCATTGAGACAGGCTTATCAAGAAATTCGCCACTGCTAACAATCCAGTCAAGGGCGTTTTTTATGACTCCGGTGACACCGTGTGCATATTCCGGGCTGACCAATTACACCATGTCCGCCCTGGATAATGCATCTCTCCAGTGCTCAACTGCTGAATTCTGTGTATTTTCATCATCAACATTAAAAAGAGGGATTTTATCCAGAGAGTCATATATCTCAAACGTGACTCCCACTGGACTAAGCAGAGACATGGCCTGTAAAAAAACAGTGTTCAACGATGCAGCACGAAGACTGCCAGAAATACCTAATACATACTTTCCATTGTTCATTAAATTACTCCCTTAAATTTTTTCTAAATGAGCCAGAACATTGTATGAGTGGTTAATGCTTCTTTCGTTAAGTTCTTAACTTACTCTAAGAGAGTAGATATCTCTCGTCATCTGTTTCATCCCGCAACAATACCATCGATGTTTCAACCTCAGCTTTTAGGCATATTCTCCGAATCGAAAGAAGTGTGAAACAGCGCATGTCGAAGACTACAGAAACTTTGACCAGGACGGGTCATGTGATTGTGACGATTGAGGTGTAAAAGGGGAAGGTCGTCTAAAAGCCGAAGTCAGCATCGACAAGGAAATTGATCCTGTTATCACCCTTAAACGACCCAGCATTCAAACGCTTAAATCAATCACCACTTTCCCCACATGCCCAGCAGATTGCAGGTATCGATAAGCCTGCTGCGTGTCCGCAAAACCGAACACCCGGTCAACCTCCGGCACAATCCCTGCAGTCTCCATCGCTCTCACTGCCGAGCGCAGATCCGCCGTTGAGCCCGTATTATTCCCGACAATATTCAACATCTTCTGCATTATTGGCAGTACTGGCACAGTCAACTCCGCACCGCCTACAAACCCAATCACAAAGATCGTCCCGTTATAGGCCGCCGCATTGATCGATTTAGCAAAAGTCGCCGCACCCACGGATTCCAGCACCAGGTCCGCACCCTGACCGTGCGTCAGTTCCAGCACCTGTTTATCCCAGTCCGGTTCATCACGGTAATTAATGCCTTCATCGGCACCCAGTGCTTTCACCTTCGCCAGTTTTTCATCGGAAGAGGAGAGCATAATCACCCGCGCGCCCGCCGCTTTAGCATATTGCAACGCAAACAGACTTACGCCACCGGTCCCAAGCAACAGCACGGTGCTACCAGGCTGAACCTTACCGCGCACGATGGCGTTCCAGGCCGTCGTCGCAGCGATCGGCAGCGTGGCGGCCTGCTGCCAACTGAGATAATCAGGGATGCGCACTAAAGAAGCCGCCGGAACAACGGCAAACTCCGCTAGCCCGCCATTGCCAGTCACGCCACGCAAGGCATGATGATGTTCAGCGCGAATCAAACCTGCATGCCAGTTTTGCATCATACCCGGCACGACGCGCTCGCCGATTTGCCAGCCGCTTACCCCCGACCCTAATTCAACAATCTCACCCGCACTGTCAGCCCCCGGAATGATCGGCTGCGCGATGGCACCAAACTGACCGGTTGCCAGCGCCAAATCGAGATAGTTGAGGCTTACCGCATACTGGCGAATCAATACCTCGCCATGGCCCGGCTGTGGGCGCGGCAGTTCAGTGATATTCAGGGCATCAATGTTGGGCGCAGTTAATTGGATAGCTCGCATAAAATTCTCCTGTTTTCAAAGTACAGTCAGTGTGGCGCGAAAACAGGCGCTATAATCGATGTCAAAACCAAATGACTGTTGCACCGGGAGCAATAATGCAGGATGACGATTTCCGCCAACGCGAAGCATTTTTAGCGGTGGTGCGCGCAGGCAGTTTCAGTGCCGGCGCGCGTGCGCTTGGACGCGATGTTTCAGTGGTCTCGCGCCGCATCGCTGCGTTAGAAAAACGGCTGGGCATTCGCCTGATCGAGCGCACCACGCGTCGTATCCGTCCCACGGAAGAAGGACAGCGCTATCGGCAGAAGATCGAACTTGCCGATGAGCTATTGCGGGAAGCGGAAGAAGAAGCGCGGGCCCTGGCGGCGCGTCCAGCGGGCACTATTCGCTTAACCGTGCCAGCTTCTTTTGGTCGCAGTTGGGTGGTGCAGGCGTTGCCGGGTTTTTTGCAGGCATATCCTGATATTCGTATCGTACTGAATTGCAGCGACCGCTACGTCGATTTGCTGGGGGATAATTTTGATATGGCGATCCGCATCGGCGTGCTCACGGATAACCGCCTGATAGCGCGTAAGCTGGCGGATACCAGCCGAATGCTGTGCGTGGCGCCAGATTATCTGGAACGTCATCCTGCGCTAAACCAACCTCAGGATCTCCGCCAACATGATTGTCTGGGCTTTACCCCGATGCACAGCTGGCCGGAATGGCGACTGGAGAAAGACGGTCATCAAATCGCGGTGCCGGTGCAAACGCGTTTTGAAAGCGATGAAATGGATGCTCTGGTGCTGGCCGCGCAGGCAGGCATGGGCGTATTGCTGGCGGCCAACTGGCTGGTGCAAAAGGAGCTGGCCGAAGGATCGCTGGTGCCGGTGCTATCTGACTGGCAGGCGGTTGGGGAAGATGGCGTCTGGCTGATGAAACCTTCCAGCCAACTTCAGTCGGCGAAGATCAGTGCCCTGACCGAATGGCTGGTGGCCTGGTTTGCGGAAAAGCGCTGGTAAAGTCGAATCCAAGGCGTAGTGATGAGGTTAAGCGGCTGCAGCGGCCTGAAGCCCGCTCAAGCCGTTTGCATCACCAGACCTCGAGCATTGCGGCGCAGGTGGTCAATTTTACGACTTCATCAATCGCTGCAGTGACGCCACACTCTGCTCATCATCCGGTACATACACCAGCAGGCGGTCGCCGTTGCGTGAAGCAGACCACCAGTTATTCTGGCGCAGCGTCATTTCACCGACTTCCTCGCGGTAAAAACGCTTCAGCCGATTTTCCACCTTGCCCAGTTCGTAGCGTTGCCAGGTTTGGGCAAATTCATCCGAGCTATTCAGCAAACGAGCGAGAAAACTCTCCCAGTGTGGATCGCCAAGGTGTTCGCCCATCTGTCCACGAAACATCGCCACCATCTGCGGCATCACGTCTTCCCAGTCATTAATCGCTTTGCGCCAGCCGGGATGATTAAACGCCAGCCAGATGCAGTTGCGGTCCTCCACGGCGATCTCCGCAAGATCCACGCCCATCAATGCACACCAGGCGGCGTTATAGCCAAGAATATCGAAACGCGGTGTTTCGATAATCGCCGGTAACTGGATCGCGTCCAGCATCTGCTGATTATGTGCTGCGATTTTGCAGCAGGCAGCGGCCACCCGCACCGATGGCAACGAGTGTCCGGCAAGGGAAAACAGATGCTGCGTCTCGACATCGTTGCACTGCAATGCCGTGGCAATGGCCGTCAGGGTTTTCGGCGAGGCTTTGATATCGCGACCCTGTTCCAGCCACGTATACCAGGTCACGCCCACATCCGCTAACTGCGCCACTTCCTCACGTCTTAAACCTGGGGTGCGACGCTGACGCATATGCGGCAAGCCCAGACGGTTAGGATCGAGACTTTCACGGCGGGTGCGTAAAAAAGTGCCCAGCAGTTTTCGATTGTTGTATTCAGCCGTGACGGGGGCAGTAGCCGTGCTCATGAGCAGATCTCCAAACGAGACGGGTAGTATTTATACCATGATAAACAAGAACTGGTACCCGTTTAATAGTTAGGTGATGCTATGCCGTACTGCACTTAAAAACAAGGTTAAAACCGATGCAAACATCGCAACTTCAACGCGCGGGACTGGTGGTCCTGCTGGCAGGGCAACTGCTGCCCATGATCGATTTTTCCATTGTCAATGTGGCGCTGGATGCCATGGCGCATACGTTGCGCGCCACATCGATTGAGCTGGCGCTGATTGTCGCCGTGTACGGCATTGCTTTCGCCATCTGCCTGGCGATGGGCGGACGCCTGGGGGATAACTACGGACGTCGTCGGATATTCCTGGCGGGAGTATGGATCTTCGGTATTGCATCTTTATTATGCGGCATCGCCAACAGCGTCGGTCTGTTGATGTTTGCCCGCGCACTGCAGGGTGTCGGCGCAGCTTTCATCGTGCCGCAAATCCTCGCCACCATGCATGTCACCATGAAGGGCAGGGAGCATGCGCGCGCCATCGGTCTTTACGGTGGCATTGGCGGACTGGCGTTTATCATTGGTCAGGTATTAGGTGGATTCCTGATTAAAGCGGATATCGGTGGATATGGCTGGCGCAGTGTGTTCCTGATCAATTTGCCGATTTGCCTGTTCGTGCTGATCACCGCGCAACGCTTTGTGCCTGAAACGCACAACAATCAGCGCGTGCCGGTCGATGTCAGCGGAACCTTGCTGTTAGCGGGCGCGATTGGCTGTTTAATGCTGGCGCTGGCGCTCGGTCCGCTGCTGCACTGGTCATGGCCGTGCATTCTGCTGCTGGTGCTGTTCCCGGTGTTATTGCACCGTCTGCGTCAAAGTTCGCTGCGTCTGGAAGCAGAAGGCGGTTCACCGTTGCTGCCACCCTCGCTGCTGCGTCTGCCAAGCGTTCGCTTTGGGTTGACCCTGGCGGTGCTGTTCTTCTCCTGCTGGAGCGGCTTTATGTTCGCGGTAGCGCTGACGCTGCAGTCAGGCATTGGCTTAACTGCATTTCAGTCGGGAAACGCGTTTATCGCACTGGGCGCTGCCTACTTTATCGGCGCGATGCGTTCAACACGCATGGTGGAACGCTTTGGTAAACGCACCACGTTACTGACCGGTTGCGGCATCCAGATGGTCGGCCTGATCGCCCTGATTGCCACCTTCCAGTTTGCCTGGCCTGATGTTGGCGTCTTTACCCTGATGCCCGCCACCATCCTGATTGGCTTTGGCCAGTCGTTTATCGTCAGCACTTTCTATCGCATTGGCATGAGCGGTGTACCGCATCATCAGGCGGGCGCGGGCAGTGCGGTGTTATCCACCGTACAGCAATCGGCACTCGGTTTGGGTCCGATGCTGCTCGGAGGCGTTTTCACTCAGATTAACGTGCATGGTAATCACCTGGCGGCCATCTCCGGCACCCTGGGCGTGGAGCTGTTAATGATGGTGACGCTGGTGATTTTGACCAGTCTGAACCGTCGCACTTTCCAGCCGGTGACGGCGGAAGGGTAATCCTTATGCTGTGATTTCTGCAGCGGCTTTTCAGCTTACTGTAAGGTAAGCGAAAATCCGTTGATTGCGCTGAATTTAACTTTGGCGCAGTGGTCTTTTTTCCGGAACATATCGCCGCAACTAACGGGCTGAACCGCGTGTTCAGCCCGTTTTTTTGTGGTGCGGCAGAAATGCGTTGAATGGAAAAACGGCAGGCTCATAGCAGATGAAAAAGATGTTAACCGGGTTACTTTTCATGGTAACCACCACAGCCTTTGGTGCAGACGATTTCACCCTCAGGGATATTCACTTTGACGGCTTGCAGCGTGTCGCACCGGGTGCGGCAATGCTGAGCATGCCGGTACGCGTGGGCGATCGCGTCTCGGATGACGATATTCGCAACACCATTCGTGCGCTATTTGCCACTGGCAACTTCGAAGATGTGCAAGTGCTGCGCGATGGTGACGCGCTGCTCATTCGTGTGAAAGAACGTCCGGCCATTGCCAGCATTTCCTTCTCCGGCAACAAGGCGATCAAAGAAGATCAGCTGAAGCAAAATCTCGATGCTACCGGTGTGCGAGTCGGTGAAGCGCTGGATCGCACCACGCTATCAGACATCGAAAAAGGACTGGAAGATTTCTACTACAGCGCGGGTAAATACACTGCCAGCGTCAAAGCTGTGGTCACGCCGTTGCCACGCAATCGTGTCGATCTGAAGTTCGTGTTTACCGAAGGTGTATCCGCGAAGATTCAGCAGATCAATATTGTCGGCAATCACGCCTTCTCGTCTGATGAACTCATCTCGCACTTCCAATTGCGTGATGATGTGCCGTGGTGGAATTTTATTGCCGATCAGAAATATCAGAAACAAAAACTGTCCGGCGATTTAGAAACACTGCGTAGCTATTATCTCGATCGCGGTTTTGCACGTTTTAATATTGATTCAACGCAAGTGAGTTTAACACCCGATAAGAAAAGTATTTATCTGACAGTCAATATTCATGAAGGCGATGTTTACCATATTTCCGATGTTATCCTGAACGGCGATATGGCGGGACATTCCGCCGAAATTGAGAAACTGGCCCATATACCGCCAGGGGCTTTATACAGCGGTGCCAAAATTACTGATAACGAAGGCGCGATCAAAGCGCTGCTCGGTCGCTACGGCTATGCTTTCCCGCAAGTTAGTTCTCAGCCTGAAATTAACGATGCAGACAAAACCGTTAAACTGCATGTGAATGTTGAAGCAGGGCATCGTTTCTACGTGCGTCAGGTGAAGTTCAGCGGCAATGACACCTCGAAGGATTCGGTGTTACGTCGCGAAATGCGCCAGATGGAAGGGTCGTGGTTAGCCAGCGATGCGGTTGATCAAGGTAAGGCCCGTCTCAATCGTACCGGCTATTTCGAAAGCGTCGATGTTGATACCCAGCGTGTGCCCGGCAGCCCTGATCAGGTCGATGTGGTGTATAAGGTGAAAGAGCGTAACACCGGCACTTTCAACGTGGGTCTTGGGTACGGCACCGACAGCGGCATCAGTTACCAGCTTGGCGTCAGCCAGGATAACTGGATGGGTACCGGTAATACCGTGAGTTTTAGCGGCACTAAAAACAGTTATCAAACCTATGTTGAGATTGCTGCCACCAATCCGTACTTCACCGTGGATGGCGTGAGTCTTGGCGGTAAACTGTTCTACAACGATTACAGCGCCGAAGATAATGACCTGTCTGAATACACGCTGAAGAGTTTTGGTGCCAGCAGTACGTTAAGCTTCCCGATCAGCGAAAACAGTAATCTGAGTTCTGGGCTGGATTACACCTACAACCGCGTCAGTAATATGGCACCGCAGGTCTCGATGTGGCGCTATCTGGGATCGCAGGGCATCCATCCGAAAGTCATCACCACTAATGAAGATGATGATGACGATTACGCCACCAGCGATGAGAAGTTTGTCGCTAATGACTTCTTCTGGAACATCGGCTGGAACTACAACTCATTAGATCGTGGTTTCTTGCCGACCTCGGGGGTTTCAGCGGGTTTCAACACCAAAGTGACGATCCCGGGATCGACCAACAGCTATTACAAAAGTACGCTGAGTGCCAACGCTTACTTACCGCTGAGTAATGACCATCGTTGGGTGCTGATGGGCCGCACTAAAGCCGGCTATGCGGATGGATTTGGTGGTAAAGAAGTGCCGTTCTATGACAACTTCTATGCCGGTGGATCCAGCTCAGTACGTGGTTTCTCATCCAATACCATCGGTCCGAAAGCGGCCTATTACAGCTGTGCTGGCAGTGAAAGCAGCTACGGTAATTGCGCAGTATCTAAATCAGATGACGCAGTGGGCGGCAACGCCATGGCAGTAGCGAGCGCGGAATTAATTGTTCCAACACCGTTTGTCAGCGATCGTTATGCGGATTCACTGCGTACTTCGTTCTTTGTCGATGCCGGTACCGTGTGGGATACCAAATGGGAAAATACCGCGGCAACGCGCGCGGCAGGCATTCCGGATTATGGTGATCCGAGTGAAATCCGTGTTTCCAGCGGTCTGGCATTACAATGGCAATCGCCGCTTGGTCCGCTGGTGTTCTCTTATACCTTGCCGATCAAAAAATATGAAGGCGATAAGTCTGAGCAGTTCCAGTTTAATATCGGGAAAACCTGGTAGTGGTTATTTCTCTGTTAAAGAAAGAAGTAAGATTTACGTTATCTTTAAACAGAGAGAACAGAATAAAATAGCCGTTTGCGTAAAATAGTCAGGGTACGGTGCTTATGGAATGAGTGCCTGCCATCATCGTTGTTATGCATTTTCTATCAATATATTTCGCCACCCATTTGGGTGGCTTTTTTATATTATTTAACCTTCGCTCAGGCGTAATCCGCTTTCTGCATCAAACAGATGAATCTTCTCGGCGTTAAATCCAATACGAATCTGATCGCCACTCACCGCGCTATGACGCCCGGCGATTTGCATATGCATGGCGTGACCGTGCCATTCAAGGTGCAACAACGTTGATTCACCGGTGATTTCGACCACTTTTACTTTAGCTTGTGCGCGAGTTTCGGCTTCCAGTAAATCATGAGGACGCACGCCCAGCGTCACCTTAGCCCCTTCGCGATCGCGTGCCGCCGCATGCCAGCGCAGAGGTAGCGGTTGCCATAGATCCTGGCACTGCACACCCGGAATGCCATCGCGGGTAATCAATTGCGCCGGTAACAGGTTCATCGGCGGTGATCCGATAAAACGCGCCACAAACGTGTCCGCTGGTCGGTCATAAATCGCCAGCGGGGCACCCTGCTGCACAATGCGACCTTCTTTCATTACCACAATCTGATCGGCCAGGGTCATGGCTTCTACCTGATCGTGCGTGACATACACCATGGTGGTTTTGAAGCGTTGATGCAGGGATTTGATCTCCGCACGCAACTCCATCCTCAGCTGTGCATCGAGGTTGGACAACGGCTCATCAAACAAGAACACCTGCGGATTGCGCACCATCGCGCGGCCCATCGCCACACGCTGGCGCTGCCCACCGGATAACGCACGCGGATAGCGCCCGAGCAGTTTATCAATGCCGAGAATCCCGGCGATGCGTTCGATTTTGCTCTGCTGCTCTTCGCGCTTCACTTTCTTCACCTGCATATGAAACGCGAGGTTCTCTGCCACCGTCAGATGCGGATAAAGCGCATAGCTTTGAAACACCATAGCGATATCACGATCGGCGGGATCGCGATCGTTGATTGCTACTTTATCCATCATGATTGCGCCATCCGACAGGCTCTCCAGCCCCGCCAGCAGACGCAATAAGGTGGATTTACCACAGCCGGACGGACCGACCAGTACGGTAAAACTGCCGTCGGGAATGGTAAGGTCGAGCGGATGCAGAACCGATTGTTTGCCGTAGCGCTTGGCCACTTTTACGAGTTCAACACTGGCCATGATTTAGCGCTCCTGTGCGGAAAGTTGCAGTTGATGCCAGTCGGGATAGCGACGTGGCTGGGTACTGATTGCCAGTGACGCCACCGCGATGCCCCATTGCAGCGCGGTGGTGATATTCTGCTGATGCAGCAGCGCAGCGAGAAAACCGGCATTAAAGCTGTCGCCTGCGCCAATGGTGTCCACCACGGTGACGGGCTTCGCGGGCTGAGTGATGTGCTGATGTGATTGCCAGCAACCCGCCCCCTGCGCTCCGCATTTCGCCACGCAACCGCCACGTCCGCTGAGTCGTTGTGCGAGTTGGGTGGCGGCCACGTTGAGATCCTCCGCGTCCATCAGACCCAGCGTTTCGACTTCATTGAGCAGCAGCCAGTCACACAGCGGCAACCATGGCGCCATCTGCTGGCGAACCTCTTCGGTCCAACCCTGCGGCGGCCAACCGGTATCCACGGCGGTGGTAAATCCGCGTTGCTGCAACTCACTCAGTAACAGCGGGTATTCGTTGTAAAGATGCAGGCACAGGAAGGTGCCACACAGCAGCACGATATCGCCTTCATTGGCACGCAGCGGCAGTTGATTCAGCACATCTTCGGCGGTGAGCCGCACGATATGGCCAAGATTACTGAGGAAGGATCGCTCGTGATCGGAGTGCGTCACACCCACGGTGAGTGAGGTTTCACAGTGATAGCGCGTCCAGTAGGCGACGCTATGTGGAAAGTAACTGCCCAGCCAGGCGCTTAAGCCGTCATCGCCCTGATTTGCCACTGCACGATGGCGCACCTGCATTGCTTCCAGTGCTAACGCACAGTTGCCCGCCGATCCGCCGGGACGCAATTCGCTGTGATTCATCATCACTTCGGTGCCACGCTGCGGCCAGTGGTCGAGGGTGCCCATAATCAAATCGACGTTAATATTGCCGACCACATACAGCGTGGCGGTAGTGTCCATGTTCATCTTCATCCTTTGCTCCCGCCACTGGCCAGGCCGCTCACCAGCGTTTTCTGCAGCCAGATAGCAATAAACAGCGGTGGCACGGATGCCAGAATGCCGACCGCTGCGATCAAACCATCATCGGTGGCGCGCCCGGCGGTAAAGCCCGCAATCGTCACTGGCAAGGTTTGTGCCGCGATGTTGCTGGTGAACAATAGCGCATAGAAAAACTCATCCCACGCCAGCAACCAGCCAAACAGCGCCGCTGCACCCAGCACTGGTTTTGCCAGTGGCAGGGTAATGCGCAGCAGCACCTGCCAGACGCGCAAGCCATCCAGCCGCGCCGCTTGCTCAATATCCTGTGGTAAAGCATCGAACTGGTTCTTCAGCATCCACGTCAGGAACGGCAGGATCAGCGAGCAGTAAACGATGATCAAACCGGGGCGCGTGTTCAACAGATCAAACTGTTGCAGCAGGAAGTAGAGCGGCAGCACAAACGCCACCGGCGGCACCATATAGATGGCGAGTGAGGCAAACAGCCAGCCATCGCGACCACGATAGCGCGAGAAGCTGAACGCCGCCGGAATCGCCAGCAGCAGGCAGATAATGGTCGCCCCAGTAGCCACCAACAGGCTGTTTCCTAGCGCATGCAGGAACAGCGTGCCGGGCTGGCCGGGTTCCAGTGAAATCAAACGGCTGTAGCGGCTGAAATCCCACTGGCGCGGTAACCATTCCAGCGGAACACGCGTGAGATCGCTGGTGGCGCTGACGCTCATCAGAAACAGCCAGCCCATCGGCGCAAGTACGGAAATTGCCACCAATAACGCGGCGGCATATTTGGCCGTGCTGCGTAATTTAGCCTTCATACGCGCTCCCTTTACGGCGCTGACGCCACAATAACAACATGTAAAGTGTGATCAGCACGGCGCACAGCAGGGTCATCAGCATGGCGTAAGCCGCGCCGCTGCCCGCTCGCAGGTAGCTGAACGACTCCTGATAGACGTAGAAACTTAACGTTTTGGTGCTATCAACCGGGCCACCGCGTGTCATCACATAGATGATGTCGAAAATCTTGAAGGCATCGATGGTACGCAACACCAGCGCCACGCTCAGCGGGCCAACAATCGCCGGGAAGGTTATCGCACGGAAGCGTCGCCAGGCAGATGCGCCATCCAGACGCGCCGCTTCAAACAGATCGTCAGGAATGGATTGCAGCGCAGCCAATACCAACAGCGTCACCAGCGGATAGTTCTTCCAGACGTCGGCGAACATCACCGCATTGAGCGCCGAATCAGGCGAACCCAACCAACTGCGATAGCCATCGATAATACCGAGTTGTGTGAGCAAGGCGTTAATGCTGCCGTAATCCGGGTTGAAATTGAGGCGCCACATCATGGCGTTGACGATGGTTGGCAGTGCCCACGGCAGAATCACCAGCACGCGCAGAATATTGCGACCAGCAAATTTCTGATTCAGCAGCAGCGCCACCAGCACGCCAATCGCCCCTTCAAACGCTACCGAGACCACGGTGAAGTAGAGTGTGCGCCACAGTGAAGATTGAAAATCGGGATCGGTGATGGCGAACAGATAGTTCTCCACGCCAACCCAGGCTGGCGCTTCACCGCTGCCAATTAAGGCGGCATCGGTGAAACTCAGCCAGATGGTGCGTAGCAGCGGCCAGGCGGTGAGCAACAACATCACCAGCAACATGGGTGCTAACAGCACCCATGCCTGCCGTTGTTCGCGTTGACGCAAACTCAGCATGCTGACCCCTTAACGTAAACGCGCAGCACTTTTATCAACCGTCTGCATGGCCGCGTCTGGCGTGGCGCTGCCCACCAGCACTTGCTGCAGTTGCTGCTGCAAGGTGTTAGAGAGACGGGAATAGTCGGCGGTCTCCGGACGCGACAGCATCACATTCAGTGACTTGTCAGCCGCCGCGATCAGGCTCTCCTGGTTCTTCAGTACTGCTGGATCCTGATAAGAGCTTTTCCAGATCGGCAGGCTCAGGGTGGCGTACTTGTTCTGTACCGGTTGCGAGGTCATATAGCTGATGTATTGCCACGCCTGGTCACCGTGGGTGCTGCCTTTGGCGATGCCGAGCCCCATCGAACCGTTCACCGCACCAAATTTACCCGGCGCATCGCCTGGTGCCGGAACGATACCCACCTGACCGGCCACTTTGCTCTGCCTCGGATCGTTAGCCATGTTGTACATATAGGTCCAGTTCAGCGCGAACGCGGCGTCGCCGTTGGAGAAGGCTTTGCGCACATCCTCTTCCAGATATTCGCGTGAGGCTGGGTTACTCAGCCCTTCATCCAGCGAACTCTTCATCAGCTTGACCGCCTGCAATGAGGCCGGGCTAGAAAAATCGAGCTTGCCGTTGTTATAGAATTTGCCGCCAAAGCCAGATACTAACGTGGTGTAATCACACACCAGCGCTTCCGCCTGCGACCAGCTCCACACCAGTGGATATTTTACGATGTTCTTTTGTTTGATGATGCGTGAGTCATCAATCAACTGTTGCCAGGTTTGCGGCGGGGTGGTGATCCCGGCTTTCTCCAGCATCGCTTTGTTGTAATAGAGGTATTTAGTATCCAGGATCCATGGCATGCCAAGGGTTTTGCCGTTATAGACCACGGTGTTCATTGCGCCGGGGAAGATCTTCTCTTTTTCGTCTGCGGCGATACGGCTGCTGACGTCCTGCAGCAGATCAAATTTGGTGAATTCCGCAGGCCAGATGGCATCGAACAGCACCACGTCATAACCGTTACCGCCTGCGCCACGCGCCGCGACAATTTTGTCGTGCAGCGCTTCGTACGGCACAAACTCCAGATTCACCTGCACATCCGGATGCGCTTTCTGGAACTCCTGCGTCATGGCGCGAATATCATTTTCGCTGTAAGCCGCCTGAGTCATAAACAGCGCATTGAGGGTGGTTGCGGCTGCCGCGCTACCGGCGCTGGCTAACATGACCGCGATGGCACAGCCTTTCAATGTGGTCGAAAACCGGATTTTCATAACATTTTCCGCCTTGATGCAAGAAGAGGGTGTTTAATTAAATCAATTTGATTGATTTAATAACGCGCACAGGTTGTCAGGTTGCTGCAGCTGACATCAATGAGCTAAAGCAAGTGACGTGCCAGGGCATAAATCTCGTTTGCCGCTGCTCACTACTCTGCACAGATTTTTGCGGCTGTCAGGTAAACAGGTTGTAAATTGTGTCGCCGATCATAGATATTGATGCGCTGGCAGTCGCGGGCGTGAGAAGAGGGAAGCAGGATGAAAACATCAGGAACCAATCTGGAGCATGCGCGCGCGCATAATCGCCGTGTGATCATCGAAGCGATCCGCCTGCACGGTGAATTGACGCGGGCTGAGCTGGCGCGACTCACCGCCTTAACCCCGCAAACTGTCTCTAATATCGTGGCTGAACTGGAAGGTGCAGAACTGCTTACCAGCCGCCAACCGCGCAAGCAGGGGCGTGGGCAACCGGCGATTCCGGTGATTCTCAATCCAGCCAGTGCGTTCTCTATCGGCATTCATCTCGACCACCAAACCTTACTAATCGTGCTAGTGGATCTCACCGGTGAGATTCACTTCCGTCGCCTTATCCTGGTGCAAAAACCGGAACCTGATGCCACTTTAGCGCGCATTGCAGAGGTTCTGGCAGAGATCAAAACGCAACTCGGTCACCGCTGGCAGAAAGTGCTGGGGATCGGCGTAGTGATGCCGGGTCCGTTTGGCGTTGAGGGGATTTCCTCGGTGGGTCCCACTACCTTGCACGGCTGGGAGTCGGTCGATATCGAAGCAAGGCTGGCCGAAATGAGCGGCGTGCCGATCACGCTGGAGAACGATGCCACGGTCGCGGCAATTGGGGAGCGGTTCCACGGTGTAGCGCGGCATCTTAACTCGTTTATCTATCTCTACATCGGCACCGGATTGGGCGCTGGCATCATCATGGATGGCCATGTTTACAGCGGTCATGCGCACAACGCCGGAGAAATCGGGCATGTGGTGGTGGAGCCGGGCGGACGTGAATGCTATTGCGGCAATCACGGTTGCCTCGAACGTTATGTATCACTGCAGGCGGCCTATGAATTCTGTGGGCTGGACCCGATGACCGCGTTGCCGGACGACCTGCTGGAAGTCGATCCCGCCGTATTTGATCGCTGGATTGATACCGTGCTGACGCCATTGCGTCAGGGCATCAATATGCTGGAATGCATTTTCGATGCGGAGAGCGTGATCATCGGCGGCATGATGCCCGCCGCACTGCTGGATAAAATCATTCAGCGCCTACCGCCGCTCTATCAGTCGGTGCGCGGGCGTTATCTCACCGGCTCACGTCTGAAAACCGGCATGACCGGCAGTGATACCGCGGCGCTAGGTGCCGCGGCGTTACCGATTTTTGACGAGTTTAATCCGCAGTTTCAGGTGTTGATGAAATAAGGACAACAATGCGCAGGCAAGACCCATTCCTGCCCTTAAATGACGTTGAAACAACGGAAATCCTGACTTGCCATCTGCCAGAGTACTGTGCCTGACGCCTGCGCTGCGGCAGGTGACTTGATAGGATTTAACCTGCGAAAAATACGCTCAACTTTTGCTGCTCCCGGCCGTGATCATCCATATTATCCGCCGTCAGCCAGGCCGATATCGCATGCTTCACCTGCGGCCATTCACCATCAATTATCGACAGCCAGTCGGTATCGCGATTGCGCTGCTTGCGCGTCATCGCCTGGCGAAAACGCCCTTCATAGGTGAAGCCAAGGCGTTCCGCTGCCCGACGTGAAGCAAGGTTAGTGGAATCACAGCGCCAGGCGACCCGGCGGTAGCTTAGCTCAAATGCCTGTTTCAGTAACAAGTAGATCGCTTCACTGCCCAGCACGTTGCGTTGCATCAGCGGTGACCAGGTAACATGACCGATCTCTATCGCACCGTTCTGGCCATCAATATTGGCGAAACATACCGCACCGACCGCTTGTCGAGTGCGATGATCGATCACCGCATAACTCACTAACCCGCCATCCTGGCATTTTCCACTGACCCAACTTTCCATCTCTGCCAGCGAGGCAGGCTTCGTCGCACCCAGCCAGGTCCAGTCACGATCATCAGGCGCCAGTGCGAAGGCGGCAAACAAAGCATGGCTATGCGTAATATTTAGGGGTTCAAGTGTACAGAAGCGACCGTAAAGCGGAATAGCATGAGGCGAGGCCAGCGGCTGCCAATCTGGCAGAGCAAAACCCACTGGCTGACCATATTGATTTAGTGACGTCATCGTCTTTCCCTGGCTGAGTTGCAAATTATGTGCAAAGGCACTGTGTTGCCACTATACACTCAGTTTATAACAAGAAAATTATCGGGCGATTTAAAATCCTTTTTACGCATTACCGTAATGACATTTTGTACCACCCATTACTTACCGACTTGTCTGTCATGGGTGATTGCACACGGGAAATGTAAATGTGTTTCATTGCACTTTAAAACAAACCGCGTACCTTCATCATAATCAATTATCGTAGAAAGGTGTGTTTGAATGAATGTCTGAAATACGTTATCCAACTCATGTAATGAAATAGGTGGTTTATTACGAGGATCGTTTAATCGTTCAAATGCGGCATGGAAATCAAAATGAATTCTGGCGCAGTCTTCAGCGAGGATGTCATTAATATCAGCTTCCAAATCCAGGAGTTGTTGTTCCGGTATGGTCATACTGCTGCGCAGCAACCTCGCTCAGTTTGCGATTGAGCTCTTCATTTGAGAGTGCATGAACGGTCGCAACATGGGCGCTGTAGCTTAGCGTTCCCATCCGGACATCAAACTCTTCATTATCAAATGAATCGACAAAGACAGCGTTGCCGCTCTCAGCATCAAAGAATGAGGCGTAATTCTGCTCTATTTGCATGTCAAATTTGAACATACAGACTCCCAATCAAAAAATTCTCTTCGATTATAGATGACAGAAATTATACCTTTTATGCAGTTTTAGCGACAAGCCGATAAACAATTCGCGATGATTTTATCATCCGCTGAGCAATGTGCAATATTTAAATGGTCGAAGTGTTAGGATAATTTCTATATAAATCATATTGTTAATGGATCCGGTAACGAGAATTAATACTGTTTTAAGGCCATATATGTCTCGATTTTTAATTTTCAACTTGTTAGCTTTACAGTTTCCAAAACCGAGCATGTTTGTTGTTAGGACGTGTAAGTAGATTCAGTCACATATATTAAAAATATATCTCGGACGAGAATCTTCGGCACAAAACAAATGGAGCTAAAATGCAGCCAAACCTACGCGAAGTCGCAGTCAAAAACGTTGAAATCGGTAGTAACGTTACGATTTACCAGCCTGCGAACGTTTATGGCTGCACCCTGCAAGACGATGTCTTCATCGGTCCATTTGTCGAAATCCAGGCACATACGGTGATTGGAAGAGGCACCAAAGTGCAGTCGCACACCTTTATCTGTGAATACGTTAGCGTGGGCGAAAACTGCTTTATTGGTCACGGTGTGATGTTCGCCAACGATATGTTCCGGGATGGCCAACCCAATGCCGATCGAGAAAGCTGGGCGCGCATCACGCTCGGTAACAACGTCTCAATCGGCAGTGGCGCGAGTATTTTGGCGGTCAGCATCTGCGATGGCGCGGTCATCGGCGCGGGCAGTGTGGTGACGAAAGACATCACGCAGAAGGGCGTTTACGCCGGAAACCCGGCGCGTTTACTGCGGCTGCTTTAACTCTCCATCACCCAATGCCCGGCACTAACCTCGCGATAACGTCGCGTGTCCGGCACAAACCCCAATGCGCGCACCGGGCTTTTCAGCTCGCTAACGTCCATATGGCGCTTGAGATGACGTCGAGCTGGATCAGGCACCGGCACCGATGACAATAACTTGCGCGTATAGTCATGTTGCGGATTCTCAAAGATAGCCGCGCGTGGACCGATTTCAACAATCTCGCCCAACAGCATCACCGCCACGCGATGGCTGATGCGCTCTACCACCGCCATATCGTGCGATATAAACAAATACGACAAGCCAAGGCTGCTCTGCAGATCCAACAGCAGATTAATAATCTGCGCTTTGACAGTCACATCCAGCGCAGAGACGGATTCATCGGCAATAATCATTTTGGGGTCGAGCATCAAAGCACGGGCAATACAGATGCGCTGGCGCTGACCGCCGGAAAACTCATGTGGATAACGTTTCATCATCGCCGAAGACAAACCCACACGTTCCATTAACTCCGCCGCCTTTTCCCGAGCAGCCTGTTTACTGCCGAGCTGATGTTGCAGATAAGGCTCGGTCAGGGCTTCAAGAATCGACATGCGCGGATTAAG
Source organism: Pantoea folii (assembly GCF_056678875.1). Classification (NCBI taxonomy): domain Bacteria; kingdom Pseudomonadati; phylum Pseudomonadota; class Gammaproteobacteria; order Enterobacterales; family Erwiniaceae; genus Pantoea; species Pantoea folii. Next base: position 91,565 of record NZ_JBWXON010000015.1, read on the forward strand.
GCTGGCGAACGGATCCTGAAATATCATCTGCATCGCCCGACGTAACTGGCGCAGTTCGCTGGAGGAGAGATTTAGCACGTCATAACCGTCGAAAGCGATCTCGCCGGCATCGGCTTTCACCAACCGGGTGAGGGAGCGACCAGTGGTGGATTTTCCACAGCCGGATTCACCGACCAGCGACAAGGTTTCGCCGGGCATCAAATCGAATGAGATATTTTCCACCGCATGTACCGCGCCGGTTTTGCGGCTTAACAAACCTTCGTGGATGCTGAACCGGGTGCTGAGGTTTTTCACCGACAGCAGCGGCTGTTGCGAAGCGGGGCGCTCAGGTAGCAGTGCCACCGCATCACCTTTCAGCGCAAACTTCTGCGGCCCCGAAATGCCACGCATCGCGCCGAGCTGCGGCACGGTAGCGATCAGCGTGCGGGTATAATCCGCGGCTGGCGCCGAGAAAATGTCCGCCGTGGTGCCAGTTTCCATCACATCACCCTGATACATCACTAACGTGCGATCCGAAACTTCCGCCACCACGCCCATATCGTGGGTGATAAACAGTACCGCGGTGCCTTCCTCTTCCTGCAATGTCTTAATCAGGTCGAGAATTTGCCCCTGGATGGTGACATCCAGTGCGGTCGTCGGCTCATCGGCAATCAGCAGTTTTGGCCGCAACGCCAGCGCCATGGCAATCATCACACGCTGACGCATGCCGCCGGAAAAGTGATGCGGATAATCATCGAAGCGTTTAGCGGCATTAGGAATGCGCACTTTCTCCAGCAGCTTCACCGTCTCTTCCCGCGCCGCCCGCTTACTGATGTTGCGATGGTTGATCAGGACTTCAGCGATCTGGTGACCAATGGTGAAAGAGGGGTTGAGGCTGGTCATCGGCTCCTGAAAAATCATCGCCACGGCGTTGCCACGAATATCGCGCATCGCTTTTTCGCTCAGATTCAGCAGGTCCACGCCGTTCAGCAGCACTTTGCCGGTCACGCGCGCGTGGCGCATATTCAGCAAGCGCATAATCGCCATCGACGTCACGCTTTTGCCCGAACCCGACTCCCCGACAATCGCCAGCGTCTCACTGGCGTTGATGGTCATCGATACGTTCTTCACTACCTCACGCCACTGCTCGTCATGGCGAAACGCAACGGTGAGGTTTTCTACCTGCAAGACCGGCTCGCGACTCATTTGGCCGCCACAAATCGCGCCGAACGGGTGCTGACCGGCAGAAATTCAAAGTCAGTGTCGAAAGGATAGGCAGGCTGCAGTTTACGTTTGCGCGCCAGACGTTCGACGTACTGATCCACCACGCCTTCAGACAGCGCCATCAGGTTAGGGTTGGCAAGCGGTGCCAGTTCCGGTGACAGATAGCCCGATTTCACCACCACAATTTTTGCCTGCGCAGGATGAAGCCCCAGCAATTCAAAATCAGCGATATTGTGATAAGGGCGACGACGATCGGCGACCACCACCGTAATGCCGCCGGTTTTCAGCAGCGCCTGTTTAGCCAGCGAACGCGCATCATCACTCACCCGCAGGACTTCAAATTCTGCGGTAACTTTCCCCCCTGCGGGATCGAGCGTGGCACCGATCGTCAGAGTGAGTTTCGCCCCAACGCCTGCCGCAAAAGCAGCATCAGTGGCCGGTTTATCGGTGATTCCGGCGACGATCACATCCTGCGCGCCCTGGCGAATCAACTCTGCCAGCAGATTGGCACGATCGCCCACGCCACCACCGGTCGGGTTATCGCCCGAGTCGGCCAAAATCACCGGTGCAGTTTCACTGGCGATGGCCATTTTCACGCACTCTTCGGTGCTGCCTGTGACGCAGCCGAAGACAAACTCGTCGCGCGCCTGCCAGTATGCCAGCGCCAGTTTTGCTGCCTGTTCGGAAAGCACATCGGCGTCGGTACCGGTCATGATCGCCGCCGCAGTGGCGCGCGGTTCATCGGCCCAGACATAGCCGACCATCAGCGACGCATCCCAAATGTGGTCGATTTCATTGATACCCGGCAAACGCGCATACAAACTTTTTGCCGGTTCATCTTCGGTACTGGTGCGCTCACCGGGCAGCACCACCGGAATCGGTGCCCAAATCACACCGGGTTTCACGCCGGTTTGCAGGCTTTTCACCAGCATCGACACGGATCGACGCATGGTTTCTTCCACATCGATGTGCGGCGCCGTGCGATAGGTGGAGAACATATCAATGGCATCGATGATGCGCTGCGTCACGTTGCCATGCAGATCGTAACTGACGGTGATCGGACAATCCGGGCCGACCAGTTCGCGCGTGGCAGTAATCCAGTCACCTTCGGCATCTTCCATCCCTTCCACATACACCGCGCCGTGCATGGCGAGGTAGACGCCGTCCACCGGCAACTGTGCTTGCAGACGGGTGAGAAAATCCTGCCTGAAGTCATCATAAGTGACCCGCGCCACTGGACCACCAGCGATGGCGCGCGCATGGAAGGTCGGCAGAAATTCGGCATCGTAATCCTGCAGAAAAGCAAAGTAGGGGTTGGTCAGAAGATCGTTACCGCGCACGATGCGGAAGTCGTCGGCATAGTTCAGCACCGGGTTATATGTACTGCACTCCGTATGAATGCCACCAAAAGCAATGCGCATACAGCCTCCGCTAGTCAGGTAATTGAATGATGAATCGATATGCCGCCACGCTTGCCGCGGCGCGCGCCCAGCTCTGTTCGCTGATCACGATGCTGGAAATCGGGGTTTTGCCCATGATCGACGGCAACACGTGGCTATCAATGGATTGCATCACCACGGTTTTCAGTAAGCCGTCAAAAGCATCGGGTTGATGTGCGATGACGATCAATTCGGGATCGTTCATCTGAATAATGTTGGCGATCGAGAGGCCCAGCGCGTGACCAGCCTGATGCAGAATGGCGATGGCGGCACTGTTGCCTTTCACCGCCAGCGCTTCCAGTTCGGCGATGGTTTGGCTCTCGAGTGCTTTATCGCGCATGCTCTCGCGAATCGCGGTCAGCGAGGCGAGAGTATCCAGGCAGCCGCGTTTGCCGCAGCGGCAAGGGCGTCCGCCGGGTTCGATGGTGCAGTGGGCGATTTCACCGGCCCCGCCGTGTGCGCCGCGATGCAGTTGACCCTGGAAGAAGTGTGCGGAACCGATGCCGTCACCATGGGAAATCAGGGTGAAGTTGCGGGCTTTTTTCGCCACGCCGAAGATCTTCTCGCTGACGGCCAGCGCTTTGGCATCGTTCTCCAGCGAGACATCAAGGCCGGTTTGCTGTTTGAGCATGTCGGCCAGCGGGACATTCTTCCAGCCCAGCAGCGCTGATTGTACGCAAATTGCCTGATTTTCATCGACAAATCCGGAGAGCGTAACGCCCAGGCCAATTAATTGATCGGCTGAAATGCCTTTCTGCGCAATCAAATCGGGAATCGCTGCCGCTAGCGTCGCACTCAGCTGTTGGGGATCAGGATCGAGTGGCATGTGCGTGCTCGCCAGCACCAGTCCATGCATATCAATCAGCACTAAAACGACGTACTCGCCGAGCAGCGAAGCGCCGAGAAAATAGGCGCTGTCAGCACGCATTTTTAATAATACCGATGGCCGACCCTGACCGCTGGATTCCGCCAGGCTCTCTTCCAGCAGTCCGGCATTCAGCATCTCTTTGACCAGTGGGCTAATCGCGGCTTTGCTCAACTTCATATTTTCCGCAATAGCAGTGCGGCTCATGCCGTGCGAGGCAATAAGCAGACGCAAAATTTGCTGCTGGTGGGCATTGAGCATGTTGGTTCTCACTGCATTAGCGATATGACCTGACAATAATGAGGCTGGAAAACAAATTCAACGATATTTAGTTAATTTTCTGAACGCAGATCTAACTATAAGTAAAATATATGAACTTACGTATTGGCTTTTGTTCAGAGAATGTGCCTTATATAGCGTTGTTAATTCACCTAACATTTCAATGATTCATTGAGGGCCTTCATGCAAAGCACATTCAAGCATTTAAAGGTACTGACGCTGGCCGGTTGTATCATGGCGTCACTGGCAAGCTCGGCGGCAATGGCCAGCCAGCTGGTGATTATGCAAAACGAACCGCCACGCAGCATGGATCCGGGCAACCAGACCGCTACCTTTACCGGCACGGTGCTCGATCCCATGTATGAAGGCCTGACGCGTCTGGGTGATGACGGCAAGATTATCCCTGCGCTGGCGCTCTCCTGGAGTGCGGATAGCAGCGGATTACACTGGACATTCAAGCTTCGCCCCAATGTGAAATTCCACGACGGCTCGCCGTTTAATGCCGATGCGGTAGTGGAAAACTTCCAGCGCCATTTGGATACCAAACGCGGTCTGGCGGGCAGCGGTAAAGTTCGCACCTTTATTCAGGATGTGAAGAAAACCGATGATTTAACGGTTGAGTTTGAGCTGAAAAAAATCAATCCGGCCTTTTTAACCGTGCTGGCATCGGGACCAGGATTAATGGTCAGCCCTACCGCAGATAAAGCGGGCAGCATCAGTAATAAGGCGGACGGCACCGGGCCGTATAAGCTGGAACAATATAAATCTGGCGAATATGTGCTGGAGAAAAAGAACAGTGATTATTGGGGTAAATCAAACGGCCCTGATGAAATTAAATGGACGTGGAGCAGTGAGCCTTCCGTGATGAATATGGCGCTGCAATCCGGCCAGGTCGATATTATTAATCCGGTACCGCCGCAATTCGCCGGAATGTTGAAAAACAATGCTAACGTGAATTTGAAACAGTCGCCTGGCGCGGCCGTGTTCTGGGTGGATCTTAATACGCAAAGTAAAGCGTTGAGCGACGTGCGCGTGCGTCAGGCGCTGAACTTTGCTACCGATCAGCAGGCGCTGGTGAAAGCCATCATGTTTGGTTATGCACAGCCGGCTAACTCTTCACTGGCTCCGGTTGATGCTAACTACGACAAGAGCCTGAAGGATTACCCTTACGACGTGCAGAAAGCCAAAGAACTGCTGAAAGCGGCAGGTTACCCGGATGGCTTCAGCATGTCGATTGCGGTTCAGGCACCGGATGCGCGCACCGCGCAGGTGTTGCAGGGGCTATGGGCGAAAATCGGCGTGAAGTTGAATGTGCGCCAGATGGAAAGCGGCGTCTGGACCAAAGCCGCCTTCGCCGATGCCAAAGAGAAAGCCCAGCAGGGCACTGATGCGGTATTGGCGTCGTGGTCATCCGGTTTGTACGGTTCTGACTTGCAACTGCGCCCGCTGTATCACAGCGCCAGCTTTGCACCGGGTGGCGCGAATCTCGGCTTCTTCAGCGATAAGCAAACTGATGACCTGATCGATACCGCCGCTTCCACGCTTGACGATGCGAAACGCAAAGATCTCTATTTCCAGGCACAGAAACAGATCAGCGGGCTGGCCCCGCAGGTGCTGCTGTTCTATCAGGATGACCTCTACGCCTCACGTAAAAACATCAGCGGCGTTACCATGCAGCCTGGCGGACAGATTGTGGTTCGTGACGCAGTGAAGAACTGATTGATGAAAGCGTACGTTGCGAAAAAGGTGCTCTCGCTGCCGCTGATTATTTTGGGCGTGTCGATCATCGTATTTATCGCCATCCGCGCGTTGCCGGGCGATCCGGCACGCCTGATGGCGGGCCCGGAAGCGCCGCAGGAAGCGGTGGATAACATGCGCATCCGGCTGGGTTTGGATCAGCCGCTGCCGCTGCAGTACATCAAATTTGCTACTGAAGCACTGCACGGCAATCTGGGGGAATCGTTGCAGTCACAGCGCCCGGTGATCACCGAAATCAGCGAGCGTTTGCCTTACACCTTATCGCTGGCGGCACTGGCCTATCTGTTGGCGATTGCCATCGGCGTGCCTGCGGGCATGACCGGGGCGATTTATCGCCAGCGTATTCCCGATCAAATCGTGATGGTGCTGACCATTGCGGGCGCATCGATAGCCAACTTCTGGCTCGCGCTGCTGGCGATGAACTACTTTGCGGTGGAACTCGGCTGGCTGCCGCTGTTGGGCGCGGACACATGGAAAAACTACGTGATGCCGACCGTCACGCTGGCGATTCTGCCGATGGCGATGATTGCCCGTATGACGCGATCCAGCATGCTGGATGTGCTGAGTCAGGACTATATTCGTACCGCCAAAGCCAAAGGCTTATCGTCGGCGAATATTCACTGGAAACATGCGCTGCGCAACGCCTTGATCCCGATTGTCACCATCGTCGCACTTAACTTCGGCAGCCTGATTGGTGGCGCAGTGGTCACGGAATCGGTGTTTAACTGGCCCGGGATTGGTCGCCTGCTGGTGGATTCGGTCAAATACCGCGACTACCCGGTGATTCAGGGCGTGACGCTGGTGGCGGTTACCGGCGTGGTGCTGATGAACCTGGTGGGTGAAATATTGATTGGCCTGCTCAATCCCAAAATAAGGTTCGACTGATGAACAGCCTCGATACCTCTTTGCTGCCGACACGATCGCGCCGTCGCCAGTTCCTGCGCATGCTACAGAACAATCCGTCGATAGCGATTGGCGGCGGATTGGTACTGCTGGTGGTGCTGGCCGCGGTGTTAGCGCCGCTGTTAACCCATTGGGATCCGATCGAACAGGATCTGCTGAACACCTTGCAGGCTCCCTCTGCTGCGCACTGGTTTGGCACGGACGACTATGGCCGCGACATCTTCGCTCGCGTGATTTATGGCGCGCGCATCACGCTGTTCGAGGTTTGTCTGAGCGTCGCGATTTCGATGGTGATTGGCATTCCCCTTGGCATCATCTCCGGTCTGGCAGGACGCAAAATCGATGCGCTGATTATGTGGGTGATGGATATTATTTTCGCCTTTCCTGGCATCGTACTGGCGATTTTGATCGTCAGCGTGCTGGGCGAGGGACTGGCCAATATGCTGATTGCCATATCGCTATTCTCGATTCCGGTCTATGCGCGCCTCAGTCGTAACCTGACGCTCGGCCTTAAGAACATGGAGTACATCGAAGCCGCACATATGTTGGGCGTGCGCTATCCGCGCATCATCACCCATTACATACTGCGCAATTCAATCGGACCGCTGATTGTGCAATCGACGCTGACGGCGGGCGCAGTGGTGCTGTCGGCGGCCAGCTTGTCGTTTCTGGGGTTAGGCGTGCAACCGCCGATGCCGGAGTGGGGCACCATGATGAGTGATGGGCGCAACTTCCTTGGGCTGAATATTTATGTGTCGCTGTTCCCCGGACTGGCGATTTTGATTACTGTGCTTGGCTTTAATGTGCTGGGCGACGGCCTGCGTGATGTGATGGATAAACGTTTATGAGTACAACACCGGCAGTGATCTGCCTCGATCTGGGCGGTTCGTTCGTTAAGCTGGGTGTGATGGATGCGCAGCAGCAGCTCACTATCCTCGATCAGCAAAAAATCCCGGCAGACAGCTGGCAGAATTTTACCGCGCTGGTGAGCCGTATGATTCAACAACATCAGCTGCACTTCAGCATGGATTCACCGTTGGCAATCTCCACTGCGGGCATCGTGGCACCCGATAGCGGTGAGATGTTTGCCAGTAATATCCCAGCCTTTCATCAACGCAATCTCAGCCAGGCGCTGGGCGAGTTACTGCAACGTAAAGTGATCGTGCATAACGATGCCGACTGCTTCACTTTCGCGGAAGCGCAGGCAGGCGTGGGTAAAGGGCATAAAGTGGTGTTTGGCGCCATTCTCGGTTCCGGCGTCGGCGGCGGTTTGGTGGCAGATGGGCGCATCATCACCGGACAGAATGGCCTGACGGGTGAATGGGGCCATGGTCCGATTACGCTGACCGAAGTGGACATAGAAGGCGAGACAATACGCTTGCCGCGCCAGCCTTGTCCCTGCGGTCAAAAAGGCTGTCTCGATAGTTACGGCGGCGCGCGTGGGCTGGAGAATCTCCATCGCACTTTGCATGACGTTAATGCGAGCAGCCTCGACATTATCACCGGCTGGCAACAGCAGGAAGTGCAGGCTAATCGCACGGTTCAGGTGTGGTTACAACTGGTAAGTCAGCCGCTGGCTTACACCATCAATATCACCGGTGCATCGCTGGTGGCGGTAGGCGGAGGATTGGCTTCGGTGGCAGCGTTGATGGAAGCGTTAAATGAGGAAGTGCAGCGTTATGTGTTGCGCAGCACTCAGCATCCTTTGGTGGTGCCCGGCGCGTTTGCCCATAACGGCGGAATGATCGGCGCGGCGCTGCTGGCGCGTCAGGTTGCTTAACGAAAATGCACACACTGCAGCGGTGCCAGTCAACATACCCTTGCTTTGCGCCGTGTTGGGCGCAAGGCGGCTAATCAACGATTAATTAGCCGCCACATAATTCTCTGCCATCGAATTTTCATTTAAATCAGTTATCATGTTCCGCTAAATCCTTTCAGTCTCAACGATGGTGGCCTTCAATGCCGCCACGATTGTGATTGGATTCTTCACCTGCGTTACTGGAAAACCATGTCATCTGCACAACCTCAACTTAATCAGCTGCCGGAGCAGGCATCGCTGCCACGCGCCAGTGTGCTCAAAGCGCTGTTTGCGCTCGGCACCGGTGGCTTTGCGATTGGTACCGGCGAATTCGTCATCATGGGCCTGCTGCCCGATGCCGCCACCGGCCTCAATGTTTCTATCCCTACGGCGGGCCACCTGATCAGTATCTACGCGCTGGGCGTGGTGATCGGCGCACCGCTGTTGGCTGTGCTCGGTGCTCGCGCTTCACGTCGTAACTTCCTGATGACGCTGATGGGCCTGTTTGCCGCGGGTAACCTGTTTAGCTCGATTGCTCCGGGTTACTACTCAATGCTGCTGGCGCGTTTCCTCGCCGGTTTCCCGCACGGCACGTTCTTTGGTGTCGCCGCATTGGTCGCTGCTGGATTGGTAGAGCGCAGAAAACGTGCTCAGGCCGTTTCGATGGTGCTATTTGGCCTGACGATCGCCAACCTGCTTGGCGTACCTGCGGTTACCGCGATTGGACAGGTGTTTGGCTGGCGTGAAGCGTTCGCCATTGTGGGCGTATTAGCGCTGTTGACCATGGTGCTGGTGGGCATGTGGGTGCCGAACGTGGCGGGTGACAAAACCGCCAGTCCGTTGCGTGAACTCTCGGCGTTGACGCGCAAACAGGTGTTGCTGACGCTGGCGATTGGTGCGATCGGCAGCGGTGGCTTGTTCTCGGTGTTCAGCTACGTGAAACCTACGCTGACCGAACTGGCACAAATGCCGGTGAGCTGGATTCCGGCGGTGCTGGCGCTGTTTGGACTCGGCATGATTATCGGCAACGTGGTGGGTGGTCGTCTGGCGGATCGTGGGCTGGAGAAAACCATTCGCATGGTGCTGATTTGGTCGGTGCTGGTGTTGAGTGCCTTTGTGTTTACCGCGCATTATGCGTTTGCCGGTTCACTCAATGTGATGCTGGTCGGCACCATGGTGGCGCTGGCGAGCGTGCTGCAGATCCGTTTGATGGATGTGGCGGGCGATGCGCAGACCATGGCGGCGGCGTTGAATCACTCGGCATTTAACCTGGCGAATGCGCTCGGCGCATGGCTGGGTGGCGTGACCATCTCTGCGGGCCTTGGCTGGCAGTCAACCGGTTGGGTCGGTGCGATTCTGGCGGTGTTGGGCTTGTTGATTCATGGTATCGCGGTGCGCGATGCACGGAGAAAGTCGATTACGTTTGCGCATGAAAGCGCCTAGTTGATTCTTATCGGGCGGCCATCAGGTCGCCCGTTTCATTATCCTGCCAACTTTTCCTGCAAAAACGCCATAAACACCCGATTCACTTCGCTGCGCTGACGATGCTGTGGATAGAGCGCGTTCAGGTTGAGTGAGGAAGGCTGCCACTCATCCAGCACGGTCATCAAATCACCGCTGGCTAAGGCCGGTGCCACGATAAACTCCGGCAGCAGAATCAGCCCCAATCCAGCCACCGCCGCATCACGCAGCATCTCGCCATTATTGCTCACCATCGGGCCTTGCACCGCCATCACCTTGCGTTGTTCACCGTTAAACAGTTCCCAGCCGGTCTGGCTTTCTCGCCCGTAACGCAAACAAGCGTGATTGAGCAGATCCTCTGGTTCACGTGGTGCGCCCGCGCCCTGAATGTATGACGGGCTGCCACAGATCACGCGGCGAAACACGCCCAGACGTTTGGCGATCAAGCTTGAGTCGGGCAGGGTGCCAATGCGGATCGCCATATCAAAGCCTTCACCGACCATATCGACGTAGCGGTCCGCCAACTCCACCTGGAACTGCAATCCGGGGTGCTGACTGAGGAACTCGGCGATATACGGTGACAAGTGGCTGATGCCAAACGACATCGGAACACTAAGACGAAAGCTGCCCTGCAACACCTGTTGCCGGCCAGATACCGCCTGCTGGGCTTCCTGCACATCATCGAGAATACGTTGCGCATGTTGGGCAAAGAGCTGGCCGTTATCCGTAACCGACAGTTTGCGCGTGTTGCGATTCAGCAGGCGTGCGCCGAGTGACTCCTCAAGTGCAGCAATACGGCGGCTGACGTATTGCTTCGACAGCATCAACTGTTCGGCGGCGGCGGTGAAGTTACCGGCTTTAATTACGGCGACATAAATACGAAGATCTTCTATCTGCATATTGTCCACTTTTCGGTGACAGTCATTGTCAGGTTGGCGGATTGTTGGGCAAATTAGTTTACGTATACTTATCCTCATTCGGAAGGGCAAACGTCTCTCCACCGCACATTTGAGGAGCAAACCATGATTGAACAACGTCTGTCAGAACAACGCGGAGTGGGTGACCACGGTTGGCTGAACTCACACCACACCTTCTCTTTCGCCAGTTACTGGGATCCAAAACAGACCGGTTTTTCCGATCTGCTGGTGATCAACGATGACCGTGTCGCGCCGGGGCGTGGTTTTGGGGCGCATCCACACAACAATATGGAGATCATCTCCTATGTGCTGGACGGCGCGCTGGAGCATAAAGATTCAATGGGCACCGGTTCGGTGATCGTCCCCGGTGATGTGCAGTTGATGAGCGCGGGCAGCGGCGTAACGCACAGCGAATTCAATCACTCGAAGAGCGACAACGTGCACTTCCTGCAAATCTGGATTGTACCGGGCGAACGCAACACCCAGCCGGGCTATCAGCAGATCTCCGTGCCAGAGAGCGAGAAACGCGGGCAACTGCGTTTGATTATCTCGCCTGAAGGGGAAGAGGGCAGCCTGAGCGTACGTCAGGATATCCGCATCTATGCCGGTTTCTTTGATGGTGCTGAGCAGCAGACCTTCGCACTGGATGCCGATCGTTACGCCTATATTCATGTGGCGCGCGGCAGCATCGAAGTGAACGGTGTGAAATTCAAAGAAGGTGACGGTGCGCGAGTGCGTAATGAGAGCGCATTGCACTTCGCCCATGGCGATAACGCAGAGGTGCTGCTATTCGACCTGCGTCCACTGGAAGTGAATCATCCACAGCGTTAAAACAAGCCAGGGCGTCTTAACGGACGCCCTTAAGCATATGCGTTTTAGTTCTTAACGCTGCCATCAATGAGCAACATACTGCTGCATGTGGCTCGTTCTGGCCAGTTTGCTTTAGCTTAAGTGAGCTTTCAATCAAGCTTCCATCTTGATGGGGAGTTGTCGAAGGGACGGACCAGGGTTCGCCCCTTATCAGCACCGCCTTACAACAGCGACTGCGGTGCGACCGGTTTGCCGGTTTTCAATGACTCCAGCGCTGCATCCGCCAGTAATAACGCCTGCAACCCATCATTCCCGCCGGGGTACTGGCCTTCGCCTTTTGCCAGCGCCTCAATGAGGGTCGCCAGTTCATTGCGGTAAGCATCGGCATAACGCTGCAGGAAGAAGTGCTGCGGCTTCTGCGCCACCACCCCGTTTGCCACGGATTTCACCAGCTGAGACTCCAGCTGATTCGTTACCTGCAACATTCCTTCGCTGCCGTGTACTTCAATACGCTGATCGTAGCCGTAACTAGCACGACGGCTGTTGGTGATCACCGCCATCTTGCCGCTGGCGCAAGTGAGGGTGACAACGGCGGTATCGACATCGCCCAGCGCTTTAATCTCGGGATCAACCAGCGCCGCTGCACTGGCATATACCGATACCGGCTCTTCATTTAATAACCAGCGCGCCATGTCGAAATCATGAATTGTCATATCACGGAACAGGCCGCCAGAGACTTTAACGTACTCGGCAGGTGGTGCACCCGGATCGCGTGAGCTGATGGTCACCAGTTCGGTTTCACCAATCTCACCATCACGCAGACACGCCCGCAAATGCGCCATGCTCGGGTCAAAACGTCGGTTAAAGCCAACCATCAATGGCACGCCTGCTGCACGCACAGTGGCTAAACAGCTCTGCACGCGCTGCAAACTTAAATCCACCGGCTTCTCACAGAAGATGGCTTTTTTGGCGCGCGCGGCGGCTTCAATCAAATCTGCATGGGTGTTAGTGGCGCTGCAAATCGCCACCAGATCAACCGAACTGTCCGCCAGAATGGTGTCGAGATCTGCCACTTTGGCACCGTATTTCTCTGCCAGCACATTAGCAGCAGGTGCGTAGACATCCATCACATACGCCAGACGACATTGCGGATGCGCAGCGATATTTCCGGCGTGAATCTGTCCAATACGGCCAGCACCTAAGAGAGCAACATTGAGCATTTTTTAATTCCTATGAGGGCGACAGGTGATGGCGCTATTAAGCGTATTGGTGAAGTTTTAAGTCAAAGCAAAGCCTGAAACGGGTGCTGAAAGGATGAGGCCGATCACATGAAAATTTGAGGTTAATGACTTCAAATATAAGATTGTTCTCTGGATTCATGGAGTTATAACAATTTGATTATCAGTGCCTTATCAAGCTACTGTTTCATCCATGAGGTGAAGGACATCAGGAAATATCATGACGCTGCAAAACTGGAAATCGCCATCCATTAAAGCCATCGCGCAGGAAGCGGGCGTCAGTCCCGCCACCGTAGACCGCGTGATCAATGGACGGCAAGGCGTGCGCGAGGTGACGCGCAAGAAAGTTGAAAATGCCATGGTGCGGTTGGGGCTGAGTGACACAGAAGACCCTCGCGGAGCGGCAAAACGTATCGCGATTGTGTGTGAATCTGGCACCAGCTTCGTGGCTCAGCTTGAGTTTCATGCACGTGCGGTAATGCGCGAGCGTCCGCAACTTCACATCACACTGGATACGTTGCCGAGTGCGCAATTCCACGCTGACCGCTTTAGCAAGCTGATTGAACGCCGCGCTACTGAAGCCAGCGGCATTATTCTGGTGTGCCGCGATGACGTGAAGATCAACCGTGCGGTTAAAGCCGCCATTGATGATGGTGTGCAGGTGATTTGCCTCACCAGCGATCTGCCCAATTCGCGGCGTACTGCTTATGTGGGTATCGATCAGACCGCTTCAGGCGCGACTGCCGGTTGGTTTATGGGCCGCATGCTGCCGCCGCAGCAACCAGGCAATATTCTGCTGATTTGCAGTTCGACCTATCGCACCCAGGAGGAGCGCGAGATCGGCTTTCGTCGCGTGCTGCGAGAGGCTTTCCCGTGGCTGACGATTCGTGACCGCGTCAACATTAACGACGAAGCCGAAACCGCCTGGCACAGCGTGAAAAAGTGGCTGGAAGAGGGCAAACCGCTAGCCGGGATTTACAACACGGCGGGCGGTAACGAAGGCGTAGCCAAAGCGCTGGAGGCATTTGGTGTGCAAGATCAGGTGATCTTCGCCGGACATGAGTTGAGTGAATCGAGTCGCTTACTGCTGGAGAAAGGCACGATGGATATGGTGCTGGGACATGATATGCGGCGCGAGATCGAGCAATGCCTGGCGATATTTGAGCAGCCGTTGAGTGAGCGCCTGCCGGAGGATGTGAAAACGCCGCTGCTGATTTATCACCGCTATTCTTATTTTTCTTGAACTTCAATCAGCTAGATTTCCAGTACCCTTGAAACATGCTTATTTTCAGCATGGTGTTGAAATATTGTGCAGCTGGCGTATCATGTAGTTATGTTTCTACATTCTCAGGAGGCTGTTATGGGCATCTCAACAATTTCGAGCCGTTCGTTCAATCAGCAGGTATCAGCTGCGAAAAAACTGGCGGAGGAAGGCCCTGTATACATCACTGATCGCGGAGAACCAGCCCACGTATTGATGACGTTTGAGGAATATAAAAAGCTAACGGGTACACGACGCAATATCCAGGATGCACTTGCTATGCCCGGTGTCGCTGATATCGATTTTGATCCTCAACGAGTGGACATAGGCTTCAGGGATGTGGATTTTTCATGAGATATTTGCTTGATACCAATGTCATTTCGGAAATGCGTAAGGCAAGGACGCCCAAAATTGATCCACAAGTATCCAACTGGACGGATACGGTAGATGCGGGTGATATGTTCATATCAGCGACTACGATTATGGAGATCGAAAAAGGCATCCTTCAGGTGTTGCGAAAGGATGTGCGTCAGGGAGAAATGCTACGCGAATGGTTTGCATCAGTGGTATTACGTGAGTTTTCAGGCCGTGTACTGCCTTTTGATGCCAAAACTGCCATTTATTGTGCGAGACTCCATGTACCCGACCAACGTTCCGCGAATGATGCAATGATCGCGGCCACTGCCTTTCGTCATGATATGACTGTAGTTACGCGAAATACCAGGGACTTTGAAGGACTAGGCGTTATGTTGCTCAATCCATGGGAGTGGCAATAACATCATCAGAACACATTTAAGAACCGGAATAAAATAATAAGACTAATAAGACTAATAAGACTAATAAGACTAATAAGACTAATAAGACTAATAAGACTAATAAGACTAATAAGCGATATGTGGCTATTTTAATTACAGGGTTATTTAATTGAACGAAATCCGGCGCTGTTATTGACCGGTATCTATCAGCCTCGTATTTCTTATATCCAGGTCAATAACTGTATTATCGAACTAAATGTCATTTACCAACGTCAATGAATTATTAATGCAGAGGGGCTGAGCCTTCATTTGCTCTGGTAGTTTATCCATGTCCAACCCCTTCGATTTCGTCCCTTGCGGCTTCAATCACCCGCTCTGAGTGTTTTGCCAACATATCCTGTGGGCGTTGACCACCAAGAAAGCTGTTCACTGACAAGAACCAGAACGCGATTCCCCAACCATCTATATGATCTGCGAATATCTTCAACACCTCAGAGAGCGCTTTCAATGGTCGGAATTGCGTATTGCGATCCAGACCGTAATCCGGGAAGTAATCAATGCCATTGTGGTGAATCGCAAATATCTGGCCGCTTTTTTTCCATTTATTTGGTTGAGCGCTGGGATTGGTGGTACTCAAACCGGCTAACTGCGAGACATCAGCGGCTGTTAACCAGTTTCCGCTTTCCAACACGGCTTTACGTGCTTGCAAGAGCATTGCCGCTTCTTTCATCAGGTGTGGTGAGGCGGGGGCCTTGGGCAGCATCGATCCAACCAATATCTCGAGTGACTGCTTCTCCTGCCGTTCCTTAAAAATTTCAAACATGGTTGAAGCTACAGTAGAAATATTTTCTGTCAGCGTACTGAGCACGCGCAGGTTGCTGATGTTATCGAAGGACACCACTAATACCTGATTAGATTGAGATTTTCCTAACCGTGCTTTGACTTCTTTAGGGGTGCCAATCAATGTGGAAACCCCTGCATGTTGTTCGATGAGACTCATGGAGGAACTCCTGATTTGGTTATGTTGATTATTGAATATTATCATAACCTAAATAGCGCTCAACTGTCTGTGTGATTAATTTTTACCCACATTAAATCCCTCCTCGCAACTATCCCAAACCCAACAATTTATGACCTAAATTATCATTTAGAGCTAAATCCACACCCTTTAATGGGATTTCGTTCGAATCCTGATAACAGTTTTGCAACGAAATCGTTAGGATAGCGCCGTTTGGCTTTCTCCTCTTTTGTCTCAGCATCAGGTAACCCCATGAAACGACATTTTGCACCCGAAACCGTTTCTGTAGTTAAAAATGGAACCGGTTCCACCCGCAGGGAATTCCTGCTTGCCACACTCGGATTAACCGTGACCGGCGCGGTCGCAGCCCTTCCGGGGCGGGCGTTTGCGGCTAGCGTGATTCATGCCAGCGACGCGGTGAAACAGTTCGTTCGCATCTCGCAGGCGATCACCGAACACAAGCAACTGGATGTGGCTCTTGCCGCGCGCTTTTATGAAGTTTTGGCGCAGCGTGACACGCAATTTGTGCCGCGTGTTGCGCAGCTCGATGCGCTGATAACTTCAGAAATCACCGCCCAGGATTTCCTGGCTAAAGCCAGCAGCGCAGGACTGCACGATTTCCTCTATCAAATCGTCACGGCCTGGTACACCGGCACGGTAGGGGATGACTATCACGGCACGCTGGTGGCTTACAAACAGGCGCTGATGTACCAGACGGTCAGCGACGGTTTGGTGGTGCCGACTTACTGCGGCAATGGACCCATCTGGTGGACCGCACCGGTGCCGGATGAGCACGACGGTCATATCGAACAGTTGTAATTTCCTCAAAACTAAAACGACGAAAAATCATGAAAAAACCAACTTTTACTGCGCAAGGTGATGCCTCCGCGGACATTGTGATTGTGGGCTCAGGTGTGGTCGGTGGATTGATGGCGAACGAACTCGTCAGTCAGGGCTGCTCGGTGCTGGTACTGGAAGCAGGTTTACGCATTGACCGCGCGCAAGCGGTAGAAAACTGGCGCAACATGCCGTTTGCGAATCGCGCTGGGTCAGATTTCCAGGGACTGTATCCGCAGTCCAAATTCGCGCCCGCGCCGCTTTACTTCCCGCCGAACAACTATGTCAATGTAACCGGCCCTAACGCGTCCAGTTTTCAGCAGGGCTATTTGCGCACTGTAGGCGGCACCACCTGGCACTGGGCGGCATCGTGCTGGCGTCATCACCCGAGCGATTTTGTGATGCAGTCAAAATACGGTGTGGGGCGTGACTGGCCAATTAGCTATGACGAACTGGAGCCGTGGTATTGCCGCGCGGAAAATGAAATTGGTGTGGCGGGGCCAAACGATCCGCATATGCAGTCGCCGGTTGAACGCAGCCAGCCGTACCCGATGGATATGGTGCCGTTTGCCCACGGTGATAACTATTTCGCCAGCGTGGTGAATCCGCACGGTTACAACCTGGTGCCGATTCCACAAGGGCGCAGTACGCGTCCGTGGGAAGGGCGTCCAACCTGCTGCGGCAACAATAATTGCCAACCGATCTGCCCGATCGGCGCGATGTACAACGGCATCCACCACATTGAACGCGCCGAGCGGAATGGCGCAGTGGTGCTGGCCGAAGCGGTAGTTTACAAAATCGATACTGATGGCAATAACCGCATTACCGCCGTGCACTGGAAAGATGCGTCTGGCGCCTCGCACAAAGCTTCGGGTAAAGCGTTTGCCTTGGCCTGTAACGGTATCGAAACGCCGCGCCTGCTGCTGCTGGCCGCTAACGGTGGTAACCCGAACGGTATTGCCAACGGTTCTGATATGGTCGGCCGCAATATGATGGATCACTCCGGCTTCCACTGTTCGTTCCTCACCGAAGAACCGGTGTGGCTGGGACGTGGACCGGCGCAGAGCAGTTGCATGGTCGGCTATCGTGATGGCGAGTTCCGTCGTGATTACTCGGCCAACAAAATGATTTTGAACAACATCTCACGCGTAGTGGCCGCCACCCAGCAGGCGCTGAAAAAGGGACTGGTCGGCAAAGCGCTGGATGAGGAGATTCGCTATCGCTCAGTGCACAGCGTCGATATCTCGATCAGTCTTGAACCGCTACCGGATCCGGAAAACCGCTTAACCCTAAGTAAAACCCGTAAAGATCCGCACGGTCTGGCGTGCCCCGATATCTATTACGACGTCGGCGATTACGTGCGCAAGGGCGCGGAAGTGTCGCACGAACAGCTGGAGAAAATCGGCAAGTTGTTCAACGGCAAAGAGTTCGCCATCAGCAAAGGTCTTAATGCCAACAACCACATCATGGGCGGCGTGATCATGGGCAAAAGCGGCAAAGATGCAGTCGTGGATGGCAACTGCCGTGCGTTTGATCATGAGAACCTGTGGTTGCCGGGCGGCGGTGCGATCCCTTCAGCCAGCGTGGTTAACAGTACGCTGACCATGGCGGCACTGGGCCTGAAAGCGGCACATGACATCAGCCTGCGTATGAAGGAGTTCGCATGAAAACGCTGTTTGCAGGTAGCTTATTCGCGCTGATGGCGTTTGGCGCACAAGCGGAAACACTGGACGTGAATTTGCTGCGTCAGGGTGAACAGGTTGCCACCGCGTCTGATTGCCAGGCGTGCCATACTGCGCCGGGCAGCAAAACCGCTTACAGTGGTGGATACGGTATTGCATCACCGATGGGCACCATTTACGCCACCAATATCACGCCGGACAGCAGCGGCATCGGCAACTATAGCGAAGCGCAGTTCTCTGAGGCAGTACGTCATGGTGTACGTGCGGACGGGGCGCAGCTTTATCCCGCGATGCCATATACCTCTTACAGCATGATGACCGATGAAGATCTGCACGCGCTTTACTACTACATGATGCATGGCGTCAAAGCGCAGGCGCAGCACAACCCGCAGACCGATTTGCCATTCCCATTCAACCTGCGTTTTAGCATGCGTTTCTGGAACATGATGTTCGCCAACGACAAGATGTGGCAGAACGACGGCAGCAAAAGCGCGGAGTGGAATCGCGGTAACTATCTGGTCAACGGCCTGGCACACTGCAATACTTGCCACACACCGCGCGGATTTATGATGCAGGAGCAGCAGGATCGTCCACTGGCTGGCGGACCGTTGGGCAGCTGGTATGCGCCAAATATAACGTCGGATGAGGTGAGCGGTATTGGCGGCTGGAGCGATGACGAGCTGGTGCAGTATCTGAAAACCGGACGCGCACCGGGCAAAAACCAGGCGGCGGGCGGTATGGCGGAAGCGGTTGAGCACAGCCTGCAGTATCTGCCGGACAGCGATCTGCACGCTATCGCCACCTATCTGAAAGGCACTGCGCCGATTCGTGATGAAGGTGACACCGTACCCGCATTCAGTTACGGCGCGCCTTATGATGTGGAAAACAGCATACGTGGGCGCAATCCTAATAACGCCAACCACTCACTGGATAACGGTGCCGTGTTATTCAGCGGCAACTGCGCCAGCTGTCATCAGCCGGATGGCGCAGGCAGTGCCAATCAGGCTTATCCATCATTGTTCCACAACACGGCAACCGGGTTGCGTAATCCGAACAACCTGATCTCTGCCATTTTGTTTGGTGTGCAACGTGACACCGCCGATCATCAGGTGCTGATGCCGGGCTTCAGTTCGCCGACCTATGTCGACAAACTGAATGACCAGCAGGTCGCCGATATCAGTAACTTCGTGTTAGCGCATTACGGCAATGCCGAGGTTACCGTGACGGCGGGTGATGTGGCGTGGGTGAGAAAGGGCGGTCATCCACCGCTGCTGGCGCGTCTGCAACCGATGATGTTGCCGGGTATGATTGGTGGGATCATGGTGTTGCTGGTGGTGATTGTCGCGTGGCGCTTGATGCGTCGCAGGCGTGTAGATTGATTCCAGGTGCGCAAGAATGCGCACACTACAAACTGCATTAACCTCCGCAAGGTCGCCTCTTATGGCGACCTTGTTGCGTGTCATGTTACGGCATCAGGTTACACCAGCTATTTCAGCCACCAATCCTAATCAATCATCCCGCCAAAAATCGTATGGCTGCGCTTGATGGCTCTAAAACCGGAGAATTTTGCCCGTGCGATCACGCCGTAAGTAACACAGTTTCTTAACATTCATCCCAGTGATTAGGATCGCAATAATTATTACCAAACTCTCTTTAATAAGAAGCCATAGAGCTTACGCATGGTTGCGCAAAGAGAGAGGGCGTTATGCACGAGAAAATCCCCGGAACACGTTGGTATCGCGTTATTGCCCCGATTTTAATTACCTGCATCATCTCGTTTATGGACCGTGTGAACATCAGTTTCGCGCTGCCGGGCGGCATGGATCAGGACCTGGCGATCACCAGCCAGATGGCCGGTATGGTCAGCGGCATCTTCTTTATTGGTTACCTGTTCTTACAGGTACCAGGCGGACGGATCGCGGTGAATGGTAGCGGTAAACGCTTTATCGCCTGGTCACTTATCGCGTGGATGATAGTCTCTATCGCCACTGGCTTCGTCACCAACCACTACCAACTGCTGGCGCTGCGCTTTGTGCTGGGTATCTCCGAAGGCGGTATGCTGCCAGTGGTACTCACCATGGTCAGCAACTGGTTCCCGGAAAAGGAACTCGGGCGCGCCAACGCCTTCGTGATGATGTTCGCGCCGCTGGGTGGCATGTTTACTGCGCCGATTTCTGGCTACATCATCAACGTACTCGACTGGCGCTGGCTGTTTATTATTGAAGGCTTGCTCTCTGCAGCGGTGTTGCTGGTGTGGTGGCTGGTGATCGCCGATCGTCCGGAAGAGGCGCGCTGGCTCCCTGCCCGCGAGAAAGCGTATCTGTTACGGGAACTGGCCCGCGAGCGCGCCGCGCATCGCAGTGCTGCGCCAGTGAACAAAGCGCCATTAAAAGCGGTTTTCCGTAATTCTGGCTTGATGAAACTGGTGGCACTGAACTTCTTCTATCAGACCGGCGATTACGGCTACACGCTGTGGCTGCCGAGCATTCTGAAAAATCTCACCGGCACAAATATGGCGGGGGTGGGGTTGTTAGCGGCGATTCCGTTTGTTGCCACTATTCTGGGGATATATGCGATTTCGTGGCTCAGCGACCGTACAGGAAAACGCCGTTTGTGGGTGATGGTTTCCCTGTTCTGCTTCGCCGCTGCGCTGCTGGCATCGGTGGTGCTGCACAGTAATATCGTCGCGTCTTATATCGCGCTGGTGGTGTGCGGTTTCTTCCTGAAAGCGGCGACCAGCCCATTTTGGTCAATTCCCGGACGTATTGCCTCGCCAGAGGTGGCGGGAGGTGCGCGTGGCGTAATCAACGGGCTGGGTAATCTGGGCGGATTCTGCGGGCCGTATCTGGTCGGCATAATGACGATGCTATATGGGCAGAGTGTGGCGGTGTGCTGGCTGGCGGGATCGCTGGTGGTGGCCGGCATTATTACGGCACTGCTGCCGCGTAATTGCGATATCAATCCGTCAGCTCCACGTAAAATCGGGGCGGATGAGCGGCTGATGAGCGTGAAGTAAATGGGTGCGCTGCCGTTAGCAGCGCAACGCTTGCCACGCAGACACCATTTTAGAGTGGCACGTAAAGTTCATTAGTAACGGCGTGCCAAATTCTTCATATTCAAATTTATCGAAGATTTTTTCCTTTCCAAACCCCAATTATTTGAATAAATCACCCTTACGCGGCATGTCTTATTGCTGGTGCGTAAGCATTCCGCTAAGAACACGCAAGCAAAATGAAATAACCCTGCGCGGCAAGATATGAAAGGTGTATGATTTTTTTGAGACTTAAGTCCAATGTAAATCAGAAAAAACCTAATTCATTGCAACATTGCGTGAGTATTCGTATGCCACTTACTAACGCCAGGGTACTTAATCTGGGAACGACTTCGCTCGTGCTGTATTCAGATTGCCAATATACCGTAGCCGGCATTTCAGCCATGATGCGTGAGAGATTTCCACAGCAACCAACCGGCAGTACAATCATTATCGTCAATGCCTGCTCGATGTCTCTGGAGGCAAGAATGAATGATGTTTTCGTATTAAGAAAAAGATACGGCGAACGCGCATTTATTTTTGTGCTGACGCAGGATAACGACAATTACGAGATCTATTCTCGTATTCATTTTGTTTCGCTGAGATCTTCAGCCAATGCACTACTGTGTTACATCATGAGTGCGGTGATACTGCATGAAAGTAGAGCCGTCAGGTTATCGCTACAAAGTATGCAAATCATCTACATGAAATCATTGGGTGTTGAGATTGCGGATATTGCATCGCTGATGAACAGAAGTTATTCAACGATAAAAAACAACTTTTCATACTGCAAAAGGCGTTTGCATATCAGGAGTTCATTTTCTGAGCGAGCACTGATCTATATTGCGAAAGGTATTGTCTGTAAACAATAATAAGGCGGGTCATGTCACAGCTGGTTTTGGTTTTTGTATTATGTTTAGTGCTGGCATTTTCAATTTATGCCATCGTTCATGGTAAAAAGAAAAAGCGCTTTTACAGCAGGAAAATTTCAAGTCGCCGCTAAATTCGGCAGCAAAATTGAATCGCCCAGTCACCACGAGTCGGTTGCTGGGTGCCTTGTTAGCAAAGGCGCTTAACACCTCGCCATGTGGAAAATTTCCGGAGAAGTCAGGTCGAGAGCAGGGCTCGCTTAAACGAGAAAATATGAGCCCGTGCGGCATCGGCCGCTCGTTGCGTGTCACCGGATTCCAGCGCGTCAATAATCTCATTATGCTCCGCAATGACTTCATCCATATGGACAACATTGGACAACGTTGTCGCCCAAAAGCGCTGTGCCTGCGCATGAATCACACTCAGAATATCTGACAGCCGACTGTTTCCGGCGATATCGGCCAGCACCTGATGAAATTCGCGATCCAGCAACATCATTTCTTCGCGACTACGTGATTCGCTCGCTCTGGCGATTTGCTGGTTCAGTTCGCGCAGCTGTTGAATGTGTGAATCAATGACTTTCTGACTGGCTAGTTCAACACACAGGGTTTCATTGACCAATCTCACCTCAATTAACTCCAGTGCATCATCTATCGACAAAGGTGCCACCATCACGCCTTTGCGCGGGATGATCTGCAACAGCCCCTCGGTGGCCAGCCGATGAATCGCTTGATTGATCGGCGTCCGACCCATTGCCAAATCATCCATCACCTGAGCGGTATTTAAATACTCCCCTGGTTTGTAGCGAAGCGTGATGAGCTTGTGCCTGAACGCCAGATAAGCCTGTTCATTTAAAGAGAGGCTCTTTTCCCGGCTGGCTGGGTTCACATTTTCAGTAACTGACTCACTCATCACGACGTTCCTTTTTTTGCCAATGAGACATATTACACAAAAATCTGGCATGAAAATCGCTAGTTTGAAAACACAGTGAAATTTCACAGTGATTTTTCAAATGGAGATCATCACATGCACCTTCAGTTCACAACCGGCGATAAAGCCGCTAGCACGCTCGATGTCGAGGTTTCCCATTTCATTATTGCGGGTTGGGCCGGACGCGATAGTGATGCGGTGTTGCACCATATCAGGGAGCTTGAGGCACTGGGTGTGCCCGCTCCCGGTGCAGTACCGTTGTTTTACCGCGTTGCGACCAATCAACTGAGCCAACAGCCACTGCTGGAAGTGGTCGGCGATGAAACCTCCGGGGAAGCTGAGCCCTTTGTGTTTTTCCATCGGGGCGAATGGTGGGTCTCCCTCACTTCAGATCACACCGATCGTTATCTGGAAACCTTCAGCGTTGCCCTCTCCAAACAGGCCTGTATTAAACCGGTTGCCAGCAAAGCCTGGCGCATGAGCGAGGTGGTTGAGCACTGGGATACGCTGGAGCTGACCTCGTGGATAAAAGAGCAGGGCGAATGGGTGGTTTATCAGCAAGGTACGCTGTCCTCATTACTGACACCACAAGATCTGCTGTCCCGCTATCTGAACAACAGCCCGGCTAAAGAAGGATTGGCGATGTCCTGCGGCACGCTGGGTGCGATTGGCGGTATTCGTCCCTCCAGTGAATTCCGCATGGCGCTGCACGATCCCCAATTGAACCGCACGCTGGAACACGCTTACTGCACTGGCGCGCTGCCAGTGGTCGCTTAAGGAGCATGCTAATGACCACACTCTGGCAAGCAAGTCAGCAGCTTCAGGCCGGCAACGCGTCTCCTGAGGTTTTCACTGAATCGGCATTGCGCGCAGCGCAGGATCCGTTAAAAGAGGGGGATCTTGTTTTCACCACCCGCTATGCCACCCAGGCCGCTCAACAGTCAACAGCAGCGAGTGCACGCTGGCAAACCCAGCAAGCCCTCAGTGCTATTGATGGGCTGCCTGTCAGCATCAAAGATCTGTTTGATGTGCAAAGCGAGCCAACCACGGCGGGTTCACATTTGCTCCTGAATGCAGAACCGGCGGCAGCGAATGCCCATGTAGTCAATCGCTTACATCACGCAGGGGCGGCGATTGTCGGTAAAACCAACATGACCGAATTTGCCTTTTCCGGGTTGGGCATCAATCCGCATTACGGCACGCCGGCCAATCCGTGGCGTCGCGAAGACAAACGCATTCCGGGGGGGTCTTCTTCTGGTGCGGCTGTCGCCGTGGCAGACGGCATGTGCCTGGGCGCTATCGGCACTGACACGGGTGGCTCGGTGCGCATTCCTGCTGCGCTATGCGGCTTGACCGGCTTTAAACCCACCGCGAATCGCATCAATCAGGTGGGTACGTTACCGCTCTCTACTTCACTCGACAGTATCGGCGTAATTGCCCATGACGTACGCAGCTGCTGGCTGCTGGACAGCGTTATCGCAGAACAGCCGCTGGAACTCCAGCAGCTTGAGTTGTGCAATGCGCGTTTCGCCATCCCGCAGACCCGCGTGTTGGATGGGCTCGACGAAGACGTTGCGCTGGCCTGGAAGCACGCTATCGCGGTGCTGGAACAGGCGGGGGCCACTCTCATTGCACTGCCGCTTGAAGAGCTGGATGAGTTGAACATTATGAATGCGCGTGGCGGCATTACTGCTTACGAGGCATGGCAGTGGCATCAACAATCCGCACTGGCGCAACCCGAAGCTTACGATCCTCAAGTGTTAGTGCGTGTGCAGCGCGGCAGTTTGCTGACGGAGCAAGATGCCAGTGAACTTCATCAACAGCGCAAAGCGTGGCAGCACCGCATCAATAGCGCGCTGGCAGACTTTGACGCCTTACTCATGCCCACCGTTCCGCGTATCGCACCGACCCTCGCTTCTCTGGAGGATGCGCAGCAGTACATGGAGGTCAACGCGCTGATGCTGCGTAACACCAGCGTAATCAACATGCTGGACGGCTGTGCGCTCTCTTTACCCTGCCATCAAACCGGTTGTGCACCGGTTGGCCTAAGCCTTGCTTCTGTTCATGGTGATGACGCCCGCTTAATCAGCTGGTCGCTCGCCGTGGAAACTGCCCTCAACTGGAGATCCTGATGATGACTCAACCCCACGGCATGCTGTTTGTTGCTACCAACATTGGCGATGAAGACGAAGCAGACTTTAACCAATGGTATGACCATGAACATGTAGAAGAGCGCGTCGCGATCGCTGGCTTCCTGACCGGAACGCGCTATCAGGCAATCAATGCCGAGCGCAAATATCTTGGCCTGTATGAAACCGAGGCGCTGGAAGCCTTTACCAGTGCGGATTATCACGCGGCCTTCACGCGCCAGACCGAATGGTCAGTGAAGAACCTGCAAAGGATGGTTAATCCCATGCGTCGCGTCAGCGCGGTCACTCACAAGCATGGCAAAGGGACCGGCAGCCATCTGGCGGTGGTGACGCTGAAAGCGCTGGATGCCAGCGTGTTGACCGCGTGGCAGCAGCAAATTAGCCACACGCCGGGCTATATCGCATCCAGTCTACTGACCCCGGATGTGGTGCTCAGTTCTCCGTTGCCGATGGAGAGTAAAGGACAGCGGCAGATGCTACCGATGCTGCTGATTCACTGCAGTGACGCATCAAGCTGTGACCAACTGGCCGCACACGCGGCGGAATTGATGACCGGCGATGTTCAACGCTATGCCTTTAGCTGGCAGTTAACCAAACAGGAGTTGGCACATGGCTAATACAGACTCTTCATTGCAGCAGACGGTGCGTGATAAGCGGACGGCGTCGAAAACCGGGCGCCTGGCCGCGGCCAGTTCCATCGGCACAGCGCTGGAATGGTACGACTTCACCGTTTACAACATCATGGCAGCCTTGGTGTTTAATCATGTGTTCTTCCCCAGTTTTGATCCGCTGGTTGGCACCATTCTGGCGTTTTCGACCTATGCGGTAGGTTACATTTCACGTCCGCTGGGCGGTTTTGTGTTTGGTCATCTGGGGGATGTCGCAGGGCGCAAAGCCGTGTTGATCATCACGCTGGTGATCATGGGCGTCACCACCGCCTTAATGGGCTTGCTGCCAGGCTATGCGGTGTGGGGCATCTGGAGTCCGGTGCTGTTGGTCGCGCTGCGTTTTGTGCAGGGTATTGCACTGGGCGGTGAATGGGCGGGTGCCGTTTTACTGTCGATGGAGCACGGTGATGCTGATAAACGTGGGCGTAATGCATCTTTTGCACAGGTGGGGCCTTCCTGCGGAACCTTGATTGGCACCGGGTTTATCACCCTGGTGACGGTGATGATGAGCGGCGATCAGTTTCAGGCATGGGGCTGGCGCATTCCATTCCTGCTGAGTCTGTTGCTGGTGCTATTTGGATTGTGGCTGCGCCGTGGGGTGGAAGAGACACCGACCTTTGTCGCGATGCAGGCTGCGGAAAAAACGACGCATACGCCACTGAAAGAAGTGTTTGTCAACTATCCGAAACAGCTGCTGGTTGCGGGGGGATCGCGTATCGGTTCCGATGTGCTCTACGCGCTGGTGGTGGTGTTTACCCTGACCTATGTCACCACCGTGCTGCAATTGCCACGCCCTTTGGCTTTGATGGCTACGATGTTAGGCGCAATAGGGAATGCGATCACCGTCCCGATGTTTGGCGCGCTATCTGATAAATGGGGACGCCGACCGGTTTACATCACGGGTGCTGTATTAGCTATCGTCTGGTCTTTCGTGTTCTTCGTGTTGTTAGACAGCACGCAGCCGGTGCTGATTGTGCTGGCGGTGATAGGGGGGCTGCTGATCCATGCAATCATGTATGGACCACAAGCCGCATTCGTTACGGAACAGTTTCCCAGCCACGTTCGCTATGCCGGGTCATCACTGGCTTACACGCTGGCAGGTATTGTCGGTGGAGGGTTTGCGCCGTTGATTATTACTACGCTGTATAAAGAAATGGGCAGCACGCTGTGGGTGTCGCTGTATGTCACGCTGGCATTGTTGATCACGCTGTTTGCCGTGTGGAAGGCAAAAGAGACGGCACATAAGCCGTTGTAACTAAGTGGATTACGGCAGTCATTGAGTGTGGGTGGCCTTAGGGCCGCCCACAGCTACCTGACATTATTCACATCTCAACCCCTTACTCCTCCCAAATCAGCGGGACACAATTCTCCCCATCAATCGTTGACCAACCGCAAATTTCCATCATCTCAATCATTACTCTCAGGCTAACGATCCCACTTTCAGGTTGATTGATGGCATCACCGCTTAAGACCACACTTTCCTGCGTTGACGTAATCAAGCGATTCGCTCATTCAGGAGGTTAGTCATGTCATCAGGACAACAAACGGCGCGGGTGTGGAATACGCGCCGTACCGAGAAACAACGGCGACAGGCGTCGTTGCCGGTGCAGGGCAAAGTATTACCCACCGATCAAATGGTTGAGATGCTGGAAAAATTAATCTCGCCTGGCGACCACGTCGTACTGGAAGGCAATAACCAAAAACAGGCCGATTTCCTCTCGCGTATGCTGGCCGAGGTCAATCCGCAAAAAGTGCACAACCTGCATATGATCATGCCGAGTGTGGGCCGCAGTGAACACCTCGACATCTTTGAAAAAGGCATCGCCCGCAAGCTCGATTTCTCCTTTTCCGGCACGCAAAGTCTGCGTATTTCGCAGCTACTGGAAGACGATCAGCTGGAAATCGGCGCGATTCATACCTACATCGAACTTTACTCTCGCCTCTACGTAGACCTCGCACCGAATGTCGCGCTGATCGCCGGATACAAAGCTGACCGTAAAGGCAATCTCTACACCGGGCCAAGTACCGAAGACACGCCAGCACTGGTCGAAGCGGCTGCTTTCCACGACGGGATTGTGATCGCCCAGGTTAACGAACTGGTGGACGACGAGTGTGATCTGCCGCGCGTGGATATTCCCGGTTCGTGGATCGATTATGTGGTGGTGGCTGACAAACCCTTCTTTATTGAACCGCTGTTTACCCGCGATCCGCGGCTAATCAAACAGGAACACATCCTGATGGCGATGATGGCGATAAAAGGCATCTACGCCGAACATCAGGTGCAATCGCTCAATCACGGCATTGGTTTCAATACCGCCGCCATCGAATTGCTGCTGCCGACCTACGGTGAACAGCTCGGTTTGAAAGGCAAAATTTGTAAACACTGGACGCTGAACCCGCACCCCACCTTAATTCCCGCCATCGAAAGCGGCTGGGTCGAGAGTGTGCACTGCTTCGGTGGTGAACTGGGGATGGAAGAGTACATCCGCGCGCGCCCGGATATCTTTTTCACCGGGGCCGATGGTTCGATGCGCTCTAACCGCGCCATGTGCCAGCTGGCAGGTCAGTATGCCGTCGATATGTTTATTGGCTCAACGCTGCAAATCGATGGCCTGGCAAATTCCTCAACGGTTACGCGCGGTCGCCTTTCTGGCTTCGGTGGTGCGCCAAATATGGGCCACGATCCGCACGGTCGTCGCCATGCCACTGCCGCCTGGCTGGAAATGAAAAATGGCGAAGATGCCATGGAACGCGGCCGCAAGCTGGTGGTGCAGATGGTGGAAACCTTCCAGGCCGGCGTGAAGCCGACTTTCGTAGAGAAACTCGATGCCATTGAAGTGGCGAAAAACGCCGGGATGCCGCTGGCACCCGTGATGATCTACGGCGATGACGTGACGCACGTATTGACGGAAGAGGGCATTGCCTATCTGTATCGCGCGCAGGATCTCGAAGAGCGTCGTGCGATGGTGGCGGCGGTGGCCGGTATTACCGATATCGGTCTGGGGGTCGATGCCAAACGCGTCGCTAAACTGCGTCGCAGCGGCAAAGTGGTGTTCCCGGAAGATCTTGGGATTCGCCGATCTGATGCCACGCGTTCGCTGCTGGCGGCCGGTAGCGTGGCCGACCTCGTCGAATGGTCTGATGGCCTTTACAACCCACCGGCAAAATTCCGGAGCTGGTAATGAAACGACTTGCGTCGCAATCGGTTGAAAGCCACCTGCATCAACTGGCACAGCACGCCACCGATTGCCTGATCGAAGAAGTGAACCTGACGCCCAAGCCGGGGCTGGTGGATCGTCGCGGCAGCGGCGCACATCAGGATCTCTCGCTGGCGCTGATGGAGCGTTCTGCCCGCAGCCTGACCCCGACCTTTTATGCGCTGGCGCAACAGTGCTGGCAGCGTCCAGCGGATATCGCACTGCGCGAAACCGTGGGCCGCCTTGGTCGCGAAGGGGAGCGTCAGATGATGGCTGCCACCGACGGGGTGAATACCCATCGTGGCGCCATCTGGGCATTGGGTTTGCTGGTCAGCGCGGCGGCGATGCGCGGCGGTGAGGCAAGCAGCGATCAACTCTGCACTCGTGCCGCTGAACTGGCTTGTTTACCGGATCGCCACGCACCCAAAACCTTCAGTAAAGGGTTACGTGCCGTGCATCGCTTTCAGGTGCCGGGCGCACGTGAAGAAGCGCAACAGGGCTTTCCGCATATCACGCAGCTGGCATTGCCGCAGTTGCAGCGCAGTCGAGAAGCCGGGGCCAATGAAACCGAGGCGCGGCTCGATGCGCTGATGGCGATTCTGACCTCGCTCAGTGACACCTGCGTGCTCAACCGCTCAGGTATGAACGGTTTGCTGACCCTACAACGAGGTGCGCACGCGGTGTTACAGGCGGGTGGCACTGCGCACATAGCGGGTCGTCAGGCTTTACAACAACTGGATAGCGCGATGCTGGCGCTGAATGCATCGCCAGGCGGCGCGGCTGATTTACTCGCCGCCACGCTGTTTATCGATCGCGTCAGCATCGCCACTCATTGATTAAGAGGTTGCTATGGAAAAGATAACGTTGTCTTACCCGGCACGTCGCACGCTCAGCGGACAAGCGCTGGCTGGCGTGGTGGGCTCAGGAGATATGGAAGTCATTTATCGCGCGGATAACAGCGCCTTGCTTAGCGTGACGATCACCACCTCGGTGGATAACAGCAAAGCGCGTTGGGATGCGCTGTTCAGCCGCCTGTCGGAACTGACTGAACTACCAGCGGGCCAACTGGTGATCCACGATTTCGGTGCTACGCCGGGTGTCGCGCGTATCCGTATCGAACAGGTGTTTGAGGAGGTAAACCATGCGTGATGACAGCAGCTTTATCGAATTACGCGCCCGTCAGCGTGCGCTGGCATTGCTGGACAGCGGCAGTGCGCGCGAACTGCTCGATCCGTTCGAAGGTGTGATGTCTCCCTGGTTGGAGAAACAGGGCATTGTGCCGCAGGCCGATGACGGCATGGTGGTGATGAAAGGCACGCTTAACAGCAATCCCACCGTGGTAATTGCCATTGAAGGCACCTTCCAGGGCGGCAGCATGGGGGAAGTCTCCGGCGCAAAAATGGCCGGTGCGCTGGAGTTGGCGGCTGAAGACAACCGCAACGGCATTCCAACCCAGGCCATTTTGTGTCTGGAAACCGGCGGCGTGCGCTTGCAGGAAGCCAATTTGGGGCTGGCGGCGATTGCGGATATTCACGCCGCCATCGTCGATCTGCGTCAATACACACCGGTGATTGGCATTGTTGCCGGGACCGTTGGCTGCTTTGGCGGGATGTCGATCGCCGCCGCGCTGTGCAGTCACTTGATTGTGACGCGTGAAGCACGTCTGGGACTCAATGGCCCGCAGGTGATTGAGCAGGAAGCGGGGATTGATGAGTATGACTCGCGCGATCGTCCGTTTATCTGGAGCATGACCGGCGGCGAGATTCGTTATCAAAGTGAGCTGGTCGATGCGTTAGTGCAGGACGGCGTGCAGGCAGTGAAAACGGCGGTGGATGCAGCGTTGGCGCAAGGGGTTCCGGCACAGCATCGCAGCGAAAACTATGCATTTTATCTTGAGCGTTTAAGCCATTTCGATACCGCTCAACAGGCCAGCACAGCCACCATTCATCAGGTCTTTACCCCGGAGGTGAAATCATGAGCGCACACAATAGTCGGGGTGAGCTGTGGCTCAGCCAGTTAACCGGCGGCGCTGCCCGCCACACTGGGCTTTGCCCATCCGTGCAGGTCGCGGATGCCGAACTCAATGGCGAAACCGCTCGTTTCATTGCTGTCGTTCCGGATGCGCACAATCGCTATCCACGCGCTGCGCAAGGCGAAGTCGGTTTGCTGGAAGGCTGGACGCTGGCAAAAGTGGTGCAAGAGACCATTGCGGAAGACGCCGCAAACGCAGTGAAGCGACCCATCATTGCGGTGATTGATGTGCCAAGTCAGGCTTATGGCCGCCGTGAAGAGGGCTTTGGTATTCATCAGGCCCTGGCGGGCGCTGCGGGTGCTTATGCACAAGCGCATCTGGCCGGGCATCCGGTGATTGGGCTGATCGTGGGTAAGGCCATGTCCGGCGCGTTTCTGGCGCACGGTTATCAGGCCAATCGACTGATCGCGTTTAACGACCCGGCCGTGCAGGTGCACGCCATGGGTAAAGCCTCGGCGGCGCGTATCACCCTGCGCACCGTGGAAGCGCTGGAGAAACTTGCTGCCAGCGTACCGCCGATGGCCTATGACATCGGTAATTACGCCACGCTCGGCCTGTTGTCATCTTTGCTGGACATCACCCATCCGGATGCGCCGACGGCCGAAGAGGTCACGCGTGTTAAAGCCACGCTGGCGGAAGCGATTGACGATACGCGCCGTGTGCCGGGTCGAGGTTCGCGCCTGGCGGCACCGAATCGTCAAAGCTCGGCACTGGTGCGCGAACGTCTGCGCGCCAGTTGGTAATTCCCTAATAATAAAAAGCATTAAATCAACCTGCCGGCTGTCAGTATGCCGGACGCACGCGGCGTCCGGCCTCTGCGGCAACTGATAAATTCAACACCATCGCGTCAGTACTCACTCTTTTAATAACAAACAGGTGATTTATGACTTACGTGATTCTGCATGCTCTGGCTCCGATCTTCATTATCATGTTGCTCGGATTCTGGGCCGGCAAAGCCAAAATGGTTGATAACAAGAACGTCTCTTTACTGAATATTTTTGTGATGGATTTTGCACTGCCCGCCGCGTTGTTTAGCGCCACGGTACAAACGCCGTGGAGCGGGATTGTGGCGCAGATGCCGCTGATTGTGGTGCTGACGCTGGCGATGTGGGTGGCCTATGCGGTGCTCTATTTTGTTGCCACTAAAATCTTCAAAAAGTCGCCACAGGATGCGGCTGTATTGACGCTGACTGTGGCGTTGCCTAATTACGCAGCGCTAGGTTTACCCATCCTTGGCAGCGTGGTAGGAGAAGGTTCGGCGACATCGCTCTCTGTTGCCGTCTCCATTGCCTGCGGTTCGGTGCTGATGACGCCTTTCTGCCTTCTGATTCTGGAGCGTGAAAAAGCGCGCACCGCCGGGGAAACACAGCGTTCAACACTGGCGATGCTGCCGGTGTTGATGTGGCGTTCGGTGAAAAAACCGATTGTACTGGGACCGCTATTAGGCGTGGTGCTGTCAGCCATTGGCATCAAAATGCCGGATTTGGTGCTGGCCGCGATTAAACCGCTCGGTCTGGCTGCCACCGCCGCCGCACTGTTCCTGACCGGGGTGATCCTCTCGGCACGTCAGCTGAAAATCAACAGCATGGTGATCAGCTCGACAGTGACCAAACTGCTGATCCAACCGTTACTGGCGTGGGGCATTGTGATGTTGTTTGGTTTGCACGGCACCGTCGCGATCACCGCGATTCTGATGATTGCGCTGTCAGCCGGTTTCTTTGGTGTGGTATTTGGTAATCGCTTTGGTGTGCAGTCACCGGATGCCGAAGCGGTACTGTTACTGAGTTCGCTGCTGTCGATTGTGTCACTGCCGCTGTTTATTAGCCTAACTTCAGGAATGTAATGATGAATATCCGCCCACACGATCTGCTCTGGCTGCACGCTGATACCACGCTGCTCGACATTAAGGAAAGCTGGGTGGCGCAACAGTGGAACGCTCAGCAGCCGGTCGTGGTGCGGCGTGATGTGATGCAGCAGGATCGCATTCCGATTGGCGTGCGTGGCAGTGCTCGCCATCAACGGGCGGCGGGATGGGTGCGGGAGCAGGATGTGCTGCGGATTGATACACCGGAGGGGCTACTGGCGCATGCAAGCGATTCTGTGTTTCGCGCATTACCCACGGTTGAGGCAGTGATGCAACTTCATCAGCAGCGCTGGTCATGGTCGTGGGGCGTGACCGGCAGCACGGGATTTGCCTTAACGACCGGATTGCCGGTGCTGCATGCCTCGAGCGATCTCGACCTGTTAATTCGCGCACCGCAGCCGTTGCAGGCGGAGGAGGTGACGGCCTGGCAGCAACAAGTGTCACGTTTGCCCTGTCGGGCTGATACCCAGGTGGAAACGCCGGTGGGTGCCTTCGCGCTTAATGAGTGGCTGCGCGAGGGGCGCGTGTTGCTGAAAACCGCACGCGGTCCACGCCTGACACATCTTCCCTGGACGGAGGAAATCGAATGAAAACGCTGTTCACTTTTCCGGGGCAGGGCACGCAACGGCCTGGCATGTTGCAGTCGCTGCCACGCGATAAGACCTGGCAGGTAGCGCATCAGGTGCTGGGTGATGAACTGATGCAGCTCGATTCGGCTGTCGCACTGCAACATACGCGCGCAGTGCAGCTGGCGCTACTGATTGCGGGCGTGTCAGCAGCGCGCCAGCTGATCGCCAGCGGCGTGCAGCCCGATATGGTGTGTGGTCTGTCGATTGGTGCGTATCCTGCGGCGGTGATAGCCGGTGCTTTGGATTTTACCGATGCTCTGCACCTTGTGGCGTTACGCGGTGAACTGATGGAGCAGGCGTATCCGCAGGGCTATGGTTTGACGGCTATCAGTGGGATGACGCTGGCGCAAGTTGAAGCGCTGGTAGATGGACAAAACAGTTTCATTGCCAACATTAATGCCGAAACACAGATTGTGATTGCGGGAAGCGATAGTGCCATGGCCGCAGTGGCGCAGCGGGCGCTGGCGCAAGGGGCACAACGAGCGCAGCGGCTGGCGATCAGCGTGCCTTCACACTGTGCGTTACTGGATAGTCCCGCGCAGCAACTCAAAGCCGCTATTGATAAAGTCAGGTTGCAACGCTCGCAATTCGCTTTTCTCAGCGGCAGCAGCGCCCGCGTTCTCTGGCAGCCGGAACGTATTGCCGACGATCTGGCGATGAACATGGCGCGCAGCGTGCGCTGGCATGAAGCGATGGTGGCGGCGAAAGAACGCGACGTGCGTCTGGTGATTGAGATGCCGCCCGGCGAAGTGCTGACGGGCTTAACGCGTAGTGTGCAGTGCCAGGGCGAGTGTATCGCCCTTGAGCGCAGCGGCGCTGAAGTGGCGCTGCGTCTGTTTCAGCGGCTGGCACGCTGAACCTTTTCCTGCAAACTCAGGGCGAACATACGCCCTTCAGCCACCAGTGCCAGCAGATTTGGATCATGTTCGCGGTTGCGCGGAAACACGATAGCGATCTGCTGTCGCATTTGATACGGCTCGGCTAAGCGGAGAAAACGCAGATCGTTTTCATACTGCTTACGCATCCTGCCCGGCACCAGCGAATAGCCCATGCCGGCCTGCACCAGACTGAGCATCGAGAAGATGTCATTCACGCGTGTGACGATGTTGGGCTCAAAACCGGCTACGTGGCAGGCTTCCTGAAATCCGGCAAAGGTAGCAAAGCCTTCTGCCAGCGAGACAAAGGGTTTATCGCTGTAGCGACGCAGGTCGATATCTTCCTCGCTTTTATCGCCGTGGCCCGCTGGTACGGCGAGGAAGATGTCATCCTGAAACAGCGCCACCTGCTCAAAAATCTTTTCATCGATCTCGGCTTCGCTGACAGAAATGATAATCGCATCCAACTGATTATCTTTCAGCGCGCGCAGCAGCAAATCATTGGAGCCCATGGTGAGGTTGAGTTCTAACTCGGGGCGGCGCAGTTTCATTTTCATGATCAGACGCGGCACGGTTTCCAGCGACAGAGAATATAAGGTGCCCACACGCAGATGCCCCAGACCGATACCTGCAGTGCGTCGTGTTTCATCAATGCCCTGACTCAGCGTGGCCAGCGCTTCCCGGCTGTATTCCAGCAGCGTCGTAGCGGCGGGCAGTGCCACCAGGTTGCGGCCTTTATGTTCAAACAGCGGACAGTGCAAACTCTCTTCCAGCGTGTGTAGCGCACGATGCACGCTCACGGTGCTGATCCCCAGCGTTTCTGCCGCTCTTGCGAGGTTTTCCGTTTCCATGTAGCAGCTGAAAATCAGCAGCTTGCGAATGGTGAGATCATTGTCGAGGGTAAGTTTCATGCCGGTTTCATATCGTCATCAGAGAGGGCACTATAACGTTAAGCCGCGATGCGGGTTAGCCAAAAACGGGTATGTAAGATGTATGTCGGCCTCACTACTAACATGGCCGCCCCTGACGGATCCACTGCTCCGTTAGCGATATTGATAGACGATACCGGGCACAATTTAACGTACTTAATATGCGTAGCTCGTTCTGTAAAAGCTGCATAAATCGCGCTCTGTCTTCAGGAACAATATCAATCACCTGCATCGCAGACTCAATATTCTGACCCTCTGCAATGATTAAGCGAATAGTGGTGTTTAAATCTTCTCTGTGACGAAGTCTAAACGGATCCGGAACGCCCATGGCTTCCAGTGTGACGGCATAGCGTTTGATTGAACGACGATATAAATGTTCGAACAACTCAACGGCTAAAGTCACGTCACGTTTTTCATAAATCCCCATCATCGCGTAGGCATAGCTTGTGACATCAGCATCAAGAAAGGAGAGTGGAGCACTGTTGTAAATCATAAGCGGAATATTCGCGGCCAGCCTGCTGGTTCTTTTGTTTCCATCTTCGAAGGGTTGCAGATAAGCGATATTGACCCATAGGAAAAAGGCTGACTCCACAGGATTATTAATCAGCCGTGCTTTTTTGATAATAATGTCGAACATTTCCTGTAATAAGAAAGGTGCCTGTAGTGGAGTGTAGGTGGTTCCCGAAATATTCACGATTTTGCGTCTGAACGCTCCCAACTCGTCAGGATTTGACAGTAAATCATGCATCAATAAGGCATGCAGGTTACTGATTACCGGTCCAGTTAATCCAGATTCAGGGACTGCATCGACCAAAAACTCAATTGCCTGTTTATGGTTAAGCAGCATGACGGCATCCAAATCATTCGAAGCCGCGCCACTTTTGAACAGTTCTTCTGTGGCCAGCAATGAATATCGGTTTCCTTCAAGTTGAGAGGATGACCAGGACAAATCAATGAGCAATTGCTCCAGAACTTTTCGCGCGTAGGTACCAGCGGGCTGTTGCCCTGCCATTTTGCCTTCATTCATTAAGGCCAGGGCTAGCGTTTGAGGCAGTAGGAACGTTTCGTTTGGAATATAATTGTCCACGAAGCTTCGGTCATACCCGGAAATATCCCTGACTGACAGAGGTAAGTTTAGATATTGATGCAATGATTGAGCTGTAGTGAGGGAAGAAGAATGATATTCAGGGGTCTTCTCTGTCACCGATGAACCGGATTGGGGCAGCTTGTTAATGGGCGCCTGCGCGGTATACCGAGTCCCTCGTCCTACGCCATGCCGGGTAATTTTGCTTTGACCAAGCAAAACCTCGATATGCCGTTTGATCGTTGAACGACCCACACCAAGACGGCCCGCGAGGTCACCGGAACTAAGCGAAGACTCGGCACTTGCGATAGTTGAGAGAATTTGGTGTTGAAGGTTTGAAAGATCATCTGGGGAGGTTGGCTGGATCAAAATCGTATGCCTCTGGGATTAGCTTAAAATCCATAAATCAGAAATCTACCTGGCCCGTGCTTTGCACTCGCTGAAAGCTTAAGACCAGGTAGATTTGTGGCCCATATTGAACGTTAATGGCCCACGGCATCATAATTTATGGCCCACCCCGAACATTTACGGCCCATTATAAATATTTTAGAGCCCATTTCACTCATTATCGGCCCAATAAATTAAATTTATGGCCCAATCCTAAGATTTGCGGCCTGAAATCATTTTATTTGATAGCCGCAGAGCCGTGACGATTCGCATTTTCACGCCAGCTCACACTCACAAACGTCACCACAAATAACAGGCTATACAGCACTACGATGGTGGGGCCCGGCGCGCTATCGAGGAAGAACGACGCGTACACTCCGCAAAATCCTGTCAGGATGGCAATCAGCGCCGCCAGCAGCATGACCTGTAAGAATCGTCGCGCCAGTAGTAGAGCGATCGCTCCTGGCGCGATCAGCATGGCGATCGACAAAATCACTCCCACCGATTTCAGCGCGGCAACGATGGTGAGCGCAATTAAACACAGCAGCCCATAATGCATCACATTATCGTTGATGCCACAGGCGCGCGCCTGTTGTGGGTCAAAGGCATGCAGCAACAGATCGCGCCATTTCACGCTTAGCACCAGCACCACCAGTAGCGCAATGGCGGCAGTTTGCGCGATATCCGCCCAGCCAATGCCCAGCATATCGCCGAACAGAATGTGATCTAGATGGACTTCCGGTTTGAGCTTGAGATAGAGCACCAGCCCGGCGCCGAACATGCCGGAGAACACAATACCCATTACCGTGTCAGGTTTGATGCGACTGTTCTGGCTGATAAAGCCAGTGGCGAGTGCGCACAGCATGCCCGCGATAAAGGCGCCAATCGCAAAAGGAAAGCCGATCCACCACGCCAGCACCACGCCGGGAAACACCGCGTGACTCATGGCATCGCCGAGCAGTGACCAGCCTTTTAACACTAAAAATGCGGACAGCATGGCGCACGGCAGCGACAAAATCAGCGTGATGATCAGCGCCATATTCATAAATTCGAATTCGAAAGGACTCAGCAGTATTTCAATCATTGAGGTTGACCTCCTGCGCCAGACGAGCGCGTCGCCGTGCCGCCAGCACGCCGTGTTTAGGCGCAAACACAAACGCCAGCAGGAACACCAGAGTCTGTGCCACCACGATCACGCCGCCAGTGGCACCATCAAGGAAATAGCTGCTCCACGCGCCAAGGAAGCTAGTGATGCTGCCGATAGCCACGGCAATCAACAACAAACGCGGGAAGCGGTCAGTCAGCAGATAAGCGGTGGCGCCCGGTGTGACCACCAGACAAATCACCATAAAGGCGCCAACGGTTTGCAATGCGGCGACGGTGGAGGCGGCGAGCAGGGTAAAGAATAGGATTTTCAAGCCGGTGGTATTCAGCCCAAGTGAGCGCGCGTGGCTTTCATCAAAGAACGTCACCATCAAATCTTTCCACTTCAGCAGCAGCAACGTCAGCGTCACCACGCCGATGGTGCCGAGCTGCCAGATATCGGCGGGCGCCACCGCGAGGATGTTGCCCAGCATTATGGTTTGAATATTGACCGACGTCGGATTGAGTGACACCAGAAAGAGCCCGATGCCGAAGAAGGAGGAGAAGATCAGTCCGATGATCGCATCCTCTTTCAGGCGTGTACGCTGGTTAAGGAACAGCATGCTGCCCGCCGCCAGTCCGCCGGAGAGAAAGGCACCAAGCGAGAAGGGCAGGCCCAGCATGTAAGCGCCAGCCACACCCGGCACAATCGAATGGGATAGCGCATCACCAATCAGCGACCAGCCTTTCAGCATCAGAAAGCAGGAAAGAAACGCGCAAATCGCCCCTACCAGTGCGGCGATCCACATCGCATTCAGCATGTATTGATAACCGAAGGGCTCAATAATCCACGACATGATCCGCCCCCGGTCGTGCGGCTATCTTCTGCAACAGTGCCGCATTGCGCTGCTGCACCTCACCATCAAAGGTGCGCGCCAGGTTGGCAGCGGTGAAAGTGTCATGCAATAAGCCGCTAGCCAGCACGGTGTTTTTGACCAGCACACAGCGGTCGCAGTAATCAGGGATGGTGTTAAGATCGTGCGTGGAGACCAGCATAGTGCGGCCTTCATCGCGCAGCTCCTGCAACAGGGTGATGATCGCCGCCTCGGTTTTGACATCGACGCCGGTGAAGGGCTCATCCAGCAGGATGAGTTGCCCACTCTGCGCCAGCGCACGTGCGAGGAAGACGCGTTTTTTCTGCCCGCCGGAGAGTTCACCAATCTGACGATGGCGGTAATCACTCATCCCGACGCGCGCCAGCGCTTTATCCACGCTGCGTTTGTCCTCCGCACGCGGGATGCGCAGCATATTCATATAGCCGTAGCGGCCCATCATCACCACATCTTCCACCAGCACCGGGAAGCTCCAGTCCACCTCTTCGGATTGCGGCACATAGGAGACGATATTGTGTTTTAGCGCACGCTTCGCGGGCATCTCTGCCAGCGTGACCTGACCCGTCGAAAGCGGCACGAAGCCCATAATGGCCTTAAACAGTGTGGATTTCCCGGAGCCGTTGACGCCCACCAGCGCGGCGATGCTGCCCGCTGGCACGGAGAAAGATGCCTGACGCAGCGCAGTGTGACCGTTGCGGTAGGTTACGCTAACATCCTGCACGTTTAGGGTCATTTTTGGCTCCCGGCGGTGATGCCTTTGGCTACGGTATCGGTGGTCACGCGCAGCAGATCAAGGTAGGTCGGAACCGGCCCGTCACTGTTGCTGAGAGAGTCAACATACAGCACGCCACCGTAGTGAATACCCGCTTCACGCGCGACCTGTTGAGCCGGTTTGGCGGAGATGGTGCTTTCGCTGAAGATAGTCGGGATGTGGTTGGCTCTCACCGCATCAATCACTTTGCGCACCTGTTGCGGTGTGCCTTGCTGATCGGCATTGATCGGCCAGAGATAAAGTTCTTTCAGACCCAAATCACGTGCCAGATAGGAAAAAGCGCCCTCACTGGTCACCAGCCAGCGCTGGTTTTCCGGCAGTTTTTCAATCTCCGCGCGCATCGGCGCCAGGGTTTGCTGGATTTGCGTTTTATAGCGATCCGCATTGGCCTGATAAACGGCGGCATTGGCAGGATCGTATTTTTGCAGTGCTTTACGGATGTTATCGACGTAAATCAGCGCATTGTCTGGTGACATCCAGGCATGTGGGTTGGGTTTGCCGTTGTAGGGTCCCTCGGTAATACCTAAGGGTTCAATGCCCTCGGTCACTGTGACTTGCGGCACGCCTTTCAGGCGCTGATAGAAGCGGCTAAACCACATTTCCAGATTAAAACCGTTTACCAGGATTAAATCGGCACCCTGCGCGCGACGAATATCGCCGGGGGTTGGTTGGTATTCATGGATCTCCGCACCGGGCTTGGTGATGGATGTCACTTCGGCGGCATCACCTGCGACGTTCTTTGCCATGTCTGCGATCACCGTGAAAGTGGTGACCACTTTAAGTTTGTCAGCGGCAAGCGCTGAAGCGCTCATCGCGAGTGTAAGCATCACAACTGATATAACGTGCCTGGTCAACATAGTCATCCCCTGAGAAGTATAGCATGTGCTATACATTATAGTGAATGCTATGAATGTGAAGTGTTTTTGTACACCTTTTGCTGTTTACGACAAAAATTTACGTAAGTTGAAGTAGCAGAGGAGAGTAATGAAAGTGGCTTATGCGATTTTCGAAATAACGTAGAACATATTGTTCTTAAGGGCAGGGAGGTATTATTGAGAGCAAGAACACTTCACCGCGAATAATGAAGTGTTCCTGAGAGGGAATTAATCGATCGACAAATTATGAATCGCCAGCGCAGCACGCGCGGCCTCTTTGCCTTTCTTAATAAAGTGTTCGGTATAGAAGTTTTCCAGCACATCGACCGGCTGGAAATTGTGCGGCGTCAGTGAGACAGAGAACACTGGCACATTGGTGGTCAGCTGAACGTTCATCAGGCCATCAACCACGGCTGCAGCAACGAAATCGTGACGATAGATACCGCCATCCACCACCAGCGCAGCCGCTACAATCGCGTCGTATTTACCGGTTTCCGCTAAGCGTTTTGCCAGCAGCGGCATTTCAAATGCGCCCGGCACTTCCAGCACTTTTAATTCCGCTTCAACGTTCTGTGCTTTTAATTCTTGCTCAAAACCCACCAACGCATTGTGCACAATCTCTTTGTGCCAACCGGCTTTAATAAAGGCAATTCTAATATTTTTCATAATGAGTCCAACATCACCTATAATTTCTTTGCGCTTGAAAAGTAGCAATAATGCCTTTGTATACCATATGTTACGTTTTCGATCCAGAACGTGTACGTAGCGATAAATGCCATGCGATGACGTGATGGCTATCTGCGGTAATCCGTGCTTGACGGCGACCTGCGCCTGCAATACAAATAGACGCGTCGGGGGAGTCTCGCCAAAGAGACTGAGAGGCTAAAAGCGCAATGCGCGGCTTAGCGACCCTTTGAACCTGACCCAGTTGATACTGGCGTAGGAAGACTGACAGCACCGCTCCGGTGTTGTCTGGCGCAGAGGATCGCTCGCGCCCTTTCCCTCCTCCTGTATCTGCGGGTCTCAGTCAACACTGAGAGGCCGATGTGAATTCCCTTTATATCCCGGATAACCTGCTGTGAGCCGCTGGACGGTATTAGGCTGCGGCGTGGCTGGTCTCTGCGTGGCGACGCTGCTGGCTGAACGCGGCGAAGACGTCGACGTCATTGGCGACGACTCCCGCCAGCCTGCTTCCTGGTTTGCTGGCGGCATGCTTGCACCCTGGTGTGAATCTGAAAGTGCCCCGCAGGAAGTGATCTCTCTCGGGCAACACGCCGCTGGCTGGTGGCAACAGCGTGTCAGCAGCGTGGCACATCAGGGAACGTTGGTGGTGGCGCCACCGCGCGACAGCCAGGAACTTAACCGTTTTGCGCGCATGACCGAAAAGCACCAATGGGTCGATCCCGGTGACATTGAACCGTTGCTGGCCGGGCGTTTTGCCCGTGGGCTGTTTTTTGCCGGGGAAGCACATCTCGACCCGCGCCTGGCGCTCACGGAAATGCGCGAAAAGCTGTTACAGCGCGGCGTGCGTTTTGATGCAATACAACCTTCGGGCCGGGTGATTGATTGTCGTGGCATGCATGCCAAAGCCGACCTTCCGCGCCTGCGTGCTGTGCGTGGCGAGATGGTGATTCTGCACAGCGATGAAGTGCACTTTTCGCGTCCGATTCGCCTCTTGCATCCGCGCTTTCCCTGCTATCTGGTGCCGCGCCGTAATGGTCATTTCATGCTCGGCGCCACCATGGTGGAAAGCGACGATGCCAGCCCGATTAGCGCGCGCGCCATGATGGAACTGCTCAGCGCGGCCTACGCTATTCATCCTGCTCTGGCGGAAGCCCGCGTAGTCGAAAGCGGCAGCGGTTTACGTCCTGCTTATCCGGCCAACCTGCCAGAAATCCATTATCAAAACGACACTTATTATCTTAACGGCATGTATCGCCACGGTTTTCTGCTGGCGCCAATGATGGCAGAACAGCTGATGCAGCGCCTTTTCGGGGAACAATCCTATGAATATTCAGCTTAACGGCCGGGCGATCCGCACTGAGGCCAGCACGCTCAGCGAATTGCTGATCGAGCAGCAAATTGATGCCGCATGCGTTGCCAGCGCTTTCAACGGCAACTTTGTGCCTAAAAGTCAGTACAGCAGCCAGCAGCTGGAAGAGGGCTGTCAGTTGGAAGTCTTGTCCCCGATGCAGGGAGGTTGAAACATGTTTTACGATTTCGATCCGCAGTCACGTTTTCTGCTTGGCACCGCGGGCTATCCATCACCGGCGATTCTGCAACAGGCCATTGCCGCCTCTGGCACGGAAATCATCACCGTGAGTTTGCGTCGTGAAGGC
The DNA here is from genome assembly GCF_056678875.1 of Pantoea folii. Classification (NCBI taxonomy): domain Bacteria; kingdom Pseudomonadati; phylum Pseudomonadota; class Gammaproteobacteria; order Enterobacterales; family Erwiniaceae; genus Pantoea; species Pantoea folii. The sequence continues at coordinate 134,397 of NZ_JBWXON010000015.1, forward strand.
GCGGCGGGCGCGGCTTTTCGCGAGCTGCTGACCGGGCTGGATATTCGCGTGCTACCCAATACCGCAGGCTGTCACACGGTGAAAGAGGCGGTGACCACCGCGCAGATGGCGCGCGAACTGTTCAACACCTCGTGGATCAAACTGGAGGTGATCGGGCATGCCGACACGCTCCAGCCCGATCCTTTTGCGCTGGTTGAAGCGGCACGCATCCTGTGTGCGGACGGTTTTCAGGTCTTCCCGTACACCACCGAAGATTTGATCGTCGGTGAGAAGCTGCTGGAAGCCGGTTGTGAACTGCTGATGCCGTGGGGCGCGCCGATCGGTTCCGGGCAGGGCCTGCGCAACATTGAAGGATTACGCGCGATGCGGGCATGGTTCAGCGACATCCCGTTGATAATTGATGCAGGCATCGGTGCGCCATCACAGGCCGCACAGGCGATGGAGATGGGCTTCGATGGCATCCTGCTCAATACCGCGGTGGCGAAAGCCGGCGATCCGGTTGGCATGGCGAACGGTTTCCGGCTGGCGATTGAAGCGGGACAGGCCGCACGCAGTGCTGGTTTGATGGAGAAACGGGATATGGCGGCAGCTTCAACACCGATCTTCGGTCTGGCGAGTTTGAGTTAAGGAGCCATCATGGATCGCTATCAACGGCAGATGATGCTGCCGGAAATCGGTGTCGAAGGTCAGCAAAAGCTGGCGGATGCGTGCGTCCTGGTGGTGGGGTCAGGCGGGTTGGGCGCTACATTACTGCCGCAGCTGGTTGGCGCAGGCGTCGGTTTTATCCGCCTGTGTGACGACGATGAAGTGGCCTTACACAATCTTCATCGCCAGACGCTGTTTACGATGCAGGACATCGGTCACAGCAAGGCAGCACGTGCGCAACAGGCGCTGGTGCAACGTAATCCCGAGGTGCAGATAGAGGTGGTGCCACGGGCTATCGGCGCCAGCGATCTGCCGCACCTCCTCACGGATATCGATCTGGTGATTGATGCCGCTGATAACTTCGCGGTGACCTATCAACTCTCCGACGCCTGTATGGCAACGCAGATTCCTTTGATCAGTGCATCAGTATTAGGTCGTCAGGGCTACGTCGGTGGCTTCTGCGGCAGCGCGCCGAGCTATCGGGCACTGTTTCCACGCTTACCCGCCTCCGCAGCCAACTGCAACATCGCAGGCGTGATGGGACCGGCAGTGGCGACTTTGGGTGCAATGCAGGCGCAGATGGCACTCAGCGTGCTGTTGGATCTGCAACCTTCACCCCTCGGCAGTGTGATCAACTGCGACTTCATCAACTGGCATATGCGCGCATTTCGTTTTGACGGCGCGGAAGAGCCAGAAAACAGCGTGCCCTTTATCGATGAGCAACTGCTGACGAAAGATGATTGCATTGTCGAGTTGCGCAGTGTGGAAGAAGCCCCCGTCAGCGTAGCGAACATCGTCGAACGCATTCTGCCGCACGCCATAGTCGATTGGCAGCCGCCGCAGGATCGGCGCATCGTGCTGGTGTGTGCCAGCGGCATTCGCGCGGCGCAGGCGGCCTCGGTGTTGGAAGCGCGAGGGTTTACCCGTCTGGCAATGTTGGCGGCAAAGCGACTATGAATCCGATCGGATTTAATGACATCACCTTTAGCTGGGGCGAACAGGCGCTGTGCCAGCAACTCAATCTGCAACTGCGCGGCGGTAAAACCACCGTGCTGTTGGGGCGCAGCGGCATTGGGAAAAGCACCTTATTGCGGCTGGTGGCAGGTTTGTTGCAGCCACAACAGGGCGAAATCAGTGGCTTACCGGGCAAAGTGGCGTGGATGGGGCAACAGGATTTGTTGTATCCGTGGCTGACGGTGCTGGAAAACGTGATGCTTTCCGCTCGGCTCAACGGTGAAAAATCGGACCGCGCGCGTGCGTTGGCGCTGCTTGAGCAGGTAAAGCTGAGTGAGGTGGCGCAAGCCTCACCGGATAAGCTTTCAGGCGGGATGCGGCAGCGTGTGGCACTGGCACGTACACTGTATGCCCAACGCGAAGTGGTGCTGATGGATGAGCCCTTCGCCACGCTGGATGTGATGACCAAACTCAGTCTGCAAACCCTGACTGCCACGCTGCTCAAGGGCAAAACGGTGCTGCTGGTTACGCACGATCCGCTCGAAGCCTGCCGTATGGCCGATGACATCGTGCTGTTGCATGGCCAGCCGTTAGCGGTTGAAAGCTGGCCGGTGCCTGCGGGTGATGCTCCCCGATCCCTTGATGATCCTCGCCTGCTACAGGCGCAGGGCGAACTCTTTTCCCGACTGAATCAAGATGAAAAAACTGTTTAGCGCGATCTATCTGATCGCGGTGCTGCTGTGTGGCTGGCTGCTGGCGCGGCACCATGGCGTGCCTGACTTTTTGCTGCCTTCGCCACTGGCGGTATTGGAGGCATTATGGCTGCATCGCCAGCTGCTGGCGCATCACGCGCTGTTTACCCTGGCAGAGATTGTGCTGGCGCTGATGCTGGGCGTTGGGACGGGCGTGATGCTGGCGGTGCTGATGGCGGGCAGCCAGACTCTACGCCGCGTGCTGTTTCCGCTGGTGACCGCCAGTCAGGCGATTCCGGTGTTTGCGCTGGCGCCACTGCTGGTGTTGTGGCTGGGATTTGGCATCGCCTCCAAAGTGGTGGTCGCCGCGTTAATCGTTTTCTTCCCACTGTGCCTGTCCTTTTTCGATGGCCTGTGCCGCACACCCTCCGGCTGGTTGGAACTGGCGGGCACACTGAATCCTTCGCGCGCACGGGTTTTCTGGCACGTGCGCTGGCCTGCTGCGCTACCGCAATTCTTTTCCGGTTTGCAGATGGCGGTGGTGCTGGCCCCGATTGGGGTGGTGATTGGCGAATGGGTGGGTGCCAGCGAAGGGCTGGGCTACCTGATGATGCAATCCAACGCCCGCCTGGAAACCGCCACCAGCTTTGCTGCTTTATTGCTCTTATTGATGCTGGCGCTGCTGCTCTCTGGCGGCGTCGCGTTGCTGCGTAAAAAATTCCTCTGGCACTCAACATAAGGACGTCCCTTGAACACCCTACGTACCGCGATTACCGCTTTGCTGCTGCTGGCAACCACCAGCGCACACGCCGAACAGAAGGTTCGCCTGCTGCTCGACTGGTTTGTGAACCCTAATCATGCGGCCATTTTTGCCGCGCAGTACAGCGGCGCTTTCAAGAAGGAAGGGCTGGATGTCGAGATGATCGCCCCGGCTGATTCGGCGTCGGTGCCGCTGTTGCTGGCGGCAGGCAAGGCCGATCTGGCGATCAGCTATCAGCCACAGCTTTACACGCTGGTGGAGAAGGACGTTCCGGTGATCCGTGTCGGCACGCTGATTGGTCAGCCGCTGAATACGCTGACCACCGTGTCCAGCGATATCCATTCGCTCAAAGATTTAGCGGGTAAAACGCTGGGTTACGCGGTGCCAGGATCGGAAGATGTGGCGATCCGCAATATGCTGAAATCGCAGGGCGTGGATGTCAATGCGGTGAAATTAATCAGCCTGAATATGGATTCCACTTCGGCGCTGCTGACGCACAAAATCGATGGCGCGATGACCATTTTCCGCAATTACGAGCTGATCGATTTGCAGGATAAGGGCGCGAAGCCCGTCGTGTTTAAACCCGAAGATTATGGTGTGCCCGCTTATGATGAGCTGATCATTCTGGCGAACAACAAGAGCGCCGCCCAGGACAAGCGTATTCCGGCATTCTTACGCGGTCTGGACGCGGGTGTGGTGTGGTTGCGTGCGCATCCGGAAGAAGCCTGGAAGGCGTTTATTAAGCAGTATCCTGAGCTGAACACCAAACTCAATCATCAGGCCTGGGAAGCGACATTGCCGCTATTTGATGGGCACAGCGCCACCTTTGATAAAGCAAAGTATCAGGCGTTTGGTGAATATATGAAAGCCAACGGGCTGATCAAAGATGTGGCGCCGATGACGCGCTACTCGCTGGAGCAGTAATCGTTTTGCGGGCTGGCTAATTCGCTGGCCCGCAATACACTTTCACCTTTCACCTTTCACCTTTCACCTTTCACCTTTCACCTTTCACCTTTCACCTTTCACCTTTCACCTTTCACCTTTCAC
>NZ_JBWXON010000016.1:0-136404 GCF_056678875.1 Pantoea folii
GTGAAAGAGAGACCCTATAAATATCCGACAGCCAGAAGAAAAAATGCCAGTCAGGCTTAACTGACTGGCATTAGGCCGCTATGGCCCGTTCTGTCAGACGTTGGCAGAAAGCGTAAACATGCCGTTTTCTGTAGGTGAAACCACCAGCGGTTCCAGTGTTTTCACCTGCCAGGTCACTTCATTCAGGCGCGGGGCATCCGTGGGGGCATTAACAGCAACCACTGCACTGCGCGCCTCCAGCCCGGCAATAATGCCGGCGGGCGCATCTTCAACCACAACGCATTCCGCTGCAGGCAGTCCCAGGCGTTCAGCACCCAGCAGATACGGCTCCGGGTTCGGTTTACCCAATTTGATGTTTTCTGCGGTAATGAACACCTCCGGCATCGGTAAACCCGCCGCTTTGTAACGCGCGTGAGCCACCGGGATAGATCCTGAAGTCACTATCGCCCAGGGAATCTGCAGTTCGTTGAGTGTGGCGAGCAATGCCTTTGCCCCCGGAATCGCTTGCACGCCCTGCGTGTCTTCTGCTTCTAAACGCTCAAGCCACATAAACTCCGCCTGAATCGCCTCTTCAGACTGGCCTGCCATAAAATGGCGCAGTGAATTGATCGCTGGCTTACCGTGTATGAAGTTCAGGACTTCTTCCGCCGCAAGACCCTGGCGCTCGCCCCACAATGACCATGCGCGGATCACCGCAGGCAACGAATCCACCAACGTACCGTCCAAATCAAACAGAAAACCCCTGTACTCCACGCGTTGCTCCTTATTCAGGCATTGAGAATCTGCGCGATTTCGTTCGCGCTAAGATGATACTGACGCGGACAAGTGTGCCACACCGCCAGCATACGTTGGTATTTTTCCCACATCGGCGTCTGAGCATTGAAGCCGTGAGTTCCAGAATCAAAATGGGTGTAGCGTCCTTCGACGTTCACCATAAAGCGCACATAGCCGAGATAGCGCGCCTCGGTGGCAGCATCAAAGCCGAGAAACGCCAGACGGCGCTCTTCGATACTATTGGCTTCTTTCAGGTTCGACCAGGAGACATGCAGCGCATGGTGCATTTCCATAATATCGATGAGTTGGCGGCAGGTGGCTTCCGTTAGCTCGCCAAACTCTTTGTCGAGTTCGCGCAGTTGCAGGCCGTAGCCCCGTTCGATGATGGTCTGGTAGCGGCGATAGCGCTCCGCATTTTCCGGCTCAAGCATCGCCATCATTTTGTATTGATTGGAGAGGATCAGTCGTTGTGCATGGGTCATTTCCACGGTTCGCTCCCGGGCCATCACGGCCGCTTAAGATTTAAACAATGGATAAATGATTACACAAGGAAAGCGATGCGTGTTTGCCCGCATCACTTTTCTTTGATTTAAACCCGGTTACTGCACACATTCTCTGGCAGTAAAAGGGGATGATCGATCAAAGATCGTCGAGGAAGGTACGGTCGAGTTGTTTGAAGGCGCGCTTCAGCACATCGGCCAGCGCCTGATAAGTCGGTTTACCATCAACAGGGGCAATCGCTTGTCCCGCTTCTTCCAGTTTTGCGCGCACTTCGTGGAACCAGTGCAGCAACGTCGGCGGCAATGGCGTGATGGAGCGCTTACCCAGCCACCACAATCCCTGCATCGGCAGACTGCAGGCAAACAGTGCAGTGGCAATCGCCGGTCCCAACTGTCCGCCCATGGCGATTTGCCACGTCAGGGTGAATATCGCCAGCGGGGGCATAAAGCGGATGGCAAAACGCGTTGCCGTCACCACGCGGTTTTCCGGGAACATGGGTGCCAGTCGCTTATCGGCTGGCCAGGTCTTCATGTAACGCTGACCGTTCTGGAATAAACCAAACCAGCCGGGATTGCTTGTGTCATTCGCCATGATAGACCTCAACTAATTCTGCAACGATTAAAATAAAATGATAACTAAACAACTTTACGTGACTTCCTTCAAAAGATTTTGTCTTTGCGGGTGACAGTGGGTATTCTGACGCCGTTTTAGCAACATTACCGGAAGCTTCAGCTCAATAAAAGAGCGGTTTAGAGCCATGTTTCGCTAAGCAGATTTCAAAAATCTGCGTAAAATTACCGAAATTTTTTTTGCATGTCGGTCTCTTTTTGACTACCGCATGATGTTAATCATTAATCTACCAGCATTCATGGGCTACGCTGTTAGTCTGATTGCGTTATTTTTAGCCACTCTTTAATCAATAGGTACTTCCATGTCAACGAAGTTAGTACTGGTTCTGAACTGCGGCAGCTCCTCCCTTAAGTTTGCCATCCTCAATCCAGCCACCGGTGACGAATATCTGTCAGGTCTGGCGGAGTGTTTCCATTTACCAGAAGCGCGTATCAAATGGAAACTGGAAGGCAGCAAACAAGAAGCACCTCTGGGTGCAGGTGCAGCGCACAGTGAAGCGCTGAACTTCATTGTTAAAACTATTCTGGCACAAAAACCAGAGCTTTCGGCACAAATCGCTGCAATCGGCCATCGTATCGTCCACGGTGGCGAGCAGCTGACAAAATCAGTCATCATCGATGAATCGGTGATTCAGGGCATTAAAGATGCTTCCTCTTTTGCTCCGCTGCACAACCCGGCGCATCTGATCGGTATCGACGAAGCACTGAAGAACTTCCCTCATCTGTCAGATAAGAATGTGGCGGTTTTTGATACGGCATTCCATCAGACTATGCCGGAAGAGTCATATCTTTATGCCCTGCCGTACAAACTGTACAAAGAGCACGGCGTTCGTCGCTACGGCGCACACGGCACCAGCCACTACTATGTGACTCAGGAAGCCGCCAAAATGCTGAACAAGCCAGTTAATGAACTGAATATCATTACTTGCCACCTCGGCAACGGCGGTTCAGTCTCTGCAATCCGTAACGGCCAGTGCGTCGATACTTCTATGGGTTTGACGCCGCTGGAAGGTCTGGTGATGGGCACCCGCAGTGGTGATATCGACCCGGCTATCGTGTTCTTCCTGCATGACACCCTCGGTATGAGTGTGGATGCGATCAATAAACTGCTGACCAAAGAGTCTGGTCTGCTGGGTCTGACCGAAGTCACCAGTGACTGCCGCTATGTTGAAGACAACTACGCGACCAAAGAAGATGCCAAGCGTGCGATGGACGTGTTCTGCCATCGTCTGGCGAAATACATCGGCAGCTACACCGCGCTGATGGAAGGTCGTCTGGATGCCGTGGTATTCACCGGTGGTATCGGTGAGAACGCGGCGATGGTGCGTGAGCTGGCGCTGGCGAAACTGGGTCTGCTGGGCTTTGAAGTGGATCACGAGCGTAACCTCGCGGCCCGCTTCGGTAAGTCTGGCTTTATCAACAAAGAGGGCACCCGCCCGGCCGTGGTGATCCCAACCAACGAAGAGTTGGTTATCGCCCAGGACGCCGCGCGTCTGACCGCCTAAATACACTTCTCTCCGTCAGCTCAGGCTGACGGAGTTGTTTTGGCTAGTCTGCAACACCTGAGAGGTTTTTATAGTGTCACGTACAATCATGCTCATCCCTACCGGCACCAGCGTCGGCCTGACCAGCGTCAGCCTCGGCGTGATTCGTGCCATGGAGCGCAAAGGCGTTCGCCTGAGCGTGTTCAAGCCGATTGCCCAGCCACGTGCGGGCGGCGATGCGCCCGATCAGACCACCACCATCATTCGTAAGAACTCCGCGATCCCTGCCGCTGAACCGCTGCAGATGTCACGCGTTGAGTCACTGCTGGGTTCGAACCAGCAAGACGTGTTGATGGAAGAGATCATTGCTAACTACCACGCTAATGCGCAAGACGCGGAAGTGGTGTTGGTTGAAGGACTGGTGCCAACCCGCAAGCATCAGTTTGCCTCTTCACTGAACTATGAAATCGCAAAAACCCTGAATGCGGAAATCGTGTTCGTGACGGCGCTGGGCAATGATTCGCCTGCGCAGTTGAAAGAGCGCATTGAATTAACGCAAAGCAGCTTTGGCGGCAGTAAGAACAAAAACATCACCGGCGTGATCATTAATAAACTGAACGCGCCAGTGGATGAGCAGGGTCGTACGCGCCCTGACCTGTCTGAAATTTTCGATGATTCGACGAAAGCAAATATTGCCAATATCGATCCTAAGCAGCTGTTTGCTAACAGCCCATTGCCGATTCTGGGCTGTGTACCCTGGAGTTTCGATCTGATCGCGACGCGTGCCATCGATATGTGCCGCCATCTGAATGCAGAGATTATTAACGAAGGTGAGATCCAGACCCGCCGCGTGAAATCGGTGACGTTCTGCGCACGTAGCATTCCGCATATGCTGGAGCACTTCCGTCCGGGTTCACTGCTGGTGACATCGGCCGATCGTCCAGACGTGCTGGTTGCAGCTTGTCTCGCCGCCATGAACGGTATTGAGATCGGTGCCGTGTTGCTGACCGGTGGTTATCAGATTGAAGCACCGATTGCGCGTCTGTGTGAACGCGCCTTCCAGACGGGCCTGCCGGTGTTTATGGTGAAAACCAATACCTGGCAGACTTCGCTGAGCCTGCAGAGCTTTAATCTGGAAGTGCCTGCAGATGATACCCAGCGCATTGAGAAGGTGCAGGAGTATGTGGCCAGCTTTATCGATGCCGATTGGGTGGAGTCACTCACTGCAACTTCCGAACGTAGCCGTCGTCTGTCTCCACCAGCCTTCCGTTATCAACTGACCGAGCTGGCACGTAAAGCAGGCAAACGCATTGTGCTGCCAGAAGGCGACGAGCCGCGTACGGTGAAAGCGGCGGCGATTTGTGCCGAGCGTGGCATTGCATCTTGTGTACTGTTGGGTAACCCTGACGAGATCCAGCGTGTGGCTGCCGCTCAGGGTGTGGTGCTGGGCCAGGGCATTGAGATTGTCGATCCAGAAGTGGTGCGCGAGAATTATGTGCCGCGTTTGGTTGAGTTGCGTAAGAGCAAAGGCATGACCGAAGTGGTCGCGCAGGAGCAGCTGGAAGATAACGTGATGCTCGGCACCATGATGCTGGAGCGCGGTGAAGTGGACGGTTTGGTGTCAGGTGCTGTTCATACCACCGCCAATACCATTCGTCCGCCGTTGCAGTTGATCAAGACCGCGCCAAACAGTTCACTGGTGTCTTCCGTGTTCTTTATGCTGCTGCCTGAGCAGGTGCTGGTGTACGGTGACTGCGCGATTAACCCGGATCCGAATCCAGAACAGCTGGCAGAGATCGCTATTCAATCTGCGGACTCTGCTAAGGCCTTTGGTATTGATCCACGCGTGGCGATGATTTCTTACTCAACCGGTAACTCTGGTGCGGGTAGCGATGTTGAAAAGGTACGCGAGGCGACGCGTATCGCGCAGGAGAAACGTCCTGACCTGGTGATCGATGGTCCATTGCAGTATGACGCCGCGATTATGGAAGATGTCGCGAAATCAAAAGCGCCAAACTCAGCGGTTGCAGGTCGCGCTACCGTGTTTATCTTCCCGGATCTGAACACCGGTAATACCACTTATAAAGCGGTACAGCGTTCGGCAGATCTGATTTCCATCGGGCCGATGTTGCAAGGTATGCGTAAGCCAGTGAACGATCTTTCACGTGGCGCGTTGGTGGATGACATTGTTTATACCATCGCACTGACCGCGATTCAGTCACAGCAGGCGGAAGGCTAATTTCTTTTTCTTGCCGCTGAATGTGGAGAGCATGAGGGTTAGACCTTGTGCTCTTTTTTTTGCTTTAAGATTGGTGGGTGGTGAAGGTTGGGTGCTGTTGTTGCTGTGGGCTGGGTGCGATTGTCGCTGTGGGCTGGGTGCAGTTGTTGCTGAATGCCCGGTGTAAACGACAGGGAAGGCCAGTCCGATCGCGAAGGATTAACGCATCCCTGCAGATCGGCCGCGCCGTCCATGGCGCGGACGCTTCGCTCTTCGCACTGGCCTTCCCTGCCTTTCAAACTTGATCATCGCTTTTGTGGTAAACACCTCAGCATTCTGACTGTTTGTCATGAAAGGCTATGTCGTACGTTTCTGTTAATACTCTTCTTCCCTGCCCTTCAAACTTCATCATCGCTTTTGTGGCGCACACCTTCGTATTCAGAGGGAATGTAACGTGGCGACTTTCACGCAGTGGTTCACTGGCGAAAAAACATCCTGCCGCTCACACTGATGACAGGCTCCCGTGACTTGCGAGGTGAATGATGAGCAACAGTGATGTGCACCGTCGTCGATTGAAGGCCACGCCGCGCGGTGTGGGTGTGATGTGTGATTTCTATGCGGTGAAGGCGGAAAACACCACGGTTTGGGATCAGAATGGGCGTGAATACACTGACTTCGCGGCAGGCATTGCGGTGCTGAATACCGGACATCGTCATCCTAAAGTGATGGCAGCCGTGCAGCAGCAGCTGGATTGCTTTACCCATACCGCGTTTCAGGTCATCCCTTACGAGAATTATATTCATCTCGCTGAGCGGCTTAACCAGCGCGTGCCAATGAGCGGCGAGGTGAAAACCACCTTCTTTTCCAGCGGTGCAGAAGCAGTGGAGAACGCGGTGAAGATTGCCCGCGCGGCGACGGGCCGTCCCGGCGTTATTGCGTTCACTGGCGCATTCCACGGGCGCACCAATATGACCATGTCGTTGACGGGCAAAGTCGTGCCTTACAAAACCGGCTTTGGTCCGTTTGCCGGCTCGGTGTTTCATGCTCACTACCCTAATGCGCTGCACAATGTGAGCGTGCATCAGGCATTGGAGAGTCTGGAAGCGATTTTCCGCAGCGATATTAGTCCACAGCAGGTGGCGGCGATCATCTTTGAACCGGTGCAGGGCGAAGGCGGTTTTTATATTGCGCCGCCGGAGTTTGTCTCTGCGTTACGTGCCTTATGCGATCGTCACGGCATCTTGTTAATCGCCGATGAGATTCAGAGCGGTTTTGCACGCACCGGCAAGCTGTTCGCCACTGAGTATTACGATGTGCAGCCAGATTTGATCACCATGGCAAAAAGTCTGGCGGGCGGGTTTCCGTTATCGGCCGTATCCGGGCGTGCCGAAGTGATGGATGCCCCTGAACCGGGTGGTTTAGGTGGCACTTATGCGGGCAGCCCGCCCGCGATAGCCGCCGCGCATGCCGTGCTGGATATTATTGATGAAGAACAGCTGTGCGCACGCGCTAATCAATTGGGCGAACAGCTCAGTGCCACTTTGCGGAGTGCTGGATGCGCATCCCTTGCTGAGGTGCGTGGGTACGGCTCAATGGTTGCGGCAGAGTTTCAGGATGACGCAGGCCGACCATCAGCAGAAATCACCAAAGCGATTCAGTTACAGGCGCTGGCGCAAGGGCTGATTTTACTGACCTGTGGCGTACACAGTAATGTGATCCGATTCCTTTACCCGCTGACGATTCCACAGCCGCAGTTTGATAAGGCCCTGCAACTGCTCAAAGACATTTTACGTGAGCACTAGAAATAACAAAGGCGCCGTTTGGCGCCTTGTTCGAACGTAGCGGAAATCAGGATTCGCTGCTCTGCTTGCGACGCGCGGCATCGCTGTTGCGGCTCAGCCACAGTGATACGGCTTTGAGCGAGTCGTCGGTGAATTCATCGCAGCGCGCGGTGATCTCTTCTGGTGTCATCCAGAACACTTCGTCGACTTCTTCTTCCTGCATGGCAAACGGACCATGAGAAACGCAGCTGAACAATCCGCCCCAGACGCGGCAGTGCTCATCTTCGAAGTAGAATTTACCATGCTCGGCAAACGGCACTGCGGCGATCCCCAACTCTTCTTCCGCTTCACGGCGTGCAGATTCCAGCATGTCTTCACCACTCTGCACCACGCCACCGGCGGTCGCATCGAGCATACCCGGCATGAAGTCTTTGATTTCAGTACGACGCTGCACCAGAATTTTGCCCATACCATCATGCACCACGATGTAGGTCGCACGATGACGCAAATTCTGCGCACGCATCTGCGCACGGCTGGCCTGCGCAATGACTTCGTTCTCTTCACTAACGATATCAACCCACTCGATACCGCTATCTGCCGTTTGATCCACCATCCGTAACCCTTTTCTGTTTTCGGCGTGCCCAGCACGCGCCTGTTTGCGATGCCTTATTAGAATGAGCGGTAAGGTAAAGCGTTCTTTTCGCCTCCGCAAGGCTCTTCGTGCTTAGCGCGATTTGCCCGATTCGGCCAGCCACAATTGCACTGACGCGCGTTGCCACTGAAACTCGGCGTAATGCTGCAATTTCACCGGTAACGTGTCGCCATGCAGTGCCAGCCGGTTAATCATCACCGCCAAATCGGTGTCGGCAATCGACCATTCACCAAACAGGTTTTGTTGTCCATCCGGTAGCAGGCGCTGAACCGCCGCAATCAACTTGCTTGCCGCCTGCTCACCAGCCGGAGTTAATGGCGCAAAGCGCTCGCCGGCAAACAGCACTTCCGTCGGACGCTCAGCACGCAGCGCCATTAAATCACTGCGCAACCACGCCTGCACTTCACGCGCGTGCGCACGCTTTTCACGATCGCGTGGATAGAGACGCTCGAATTCAGGGGCCGGGAAACGCTCTTCAAGGTACTCAGCAATCGCTGAAGATTCATTGAGCACCAGATCATCAATCTGCAGCGTAGGTACGCGACAGGTCAGCGACAGCGCGCGGTAGTCATCATCAAGCTGGGCGTTTTGCGCCAGGTCCACGCGCTTTAGGGTGAAAGGAATGCCTTTCTCGGTGAGTGCAACGTAGACAGACATAGCGTAAGGGCTGAAAAAGGATGCATCGGACCACAAGGTGATGGATGGATAGTTCATCGGCTGCCTCAATAAGCATCAGGTGTGCTTTCTATTTACCGATTTTTATTTGTTTAGGCAATGGTGTGCTGGTCGGATCTTTGACCTTAAGACCAACACAAACTTTCCCTTTTTCTTCATTAGCGTAAGCGCTGTCACGCTATCCGTGCGCTTCTCTTCTATGATCAGTCTGAGCAGAAAATAAATTACAAGGAGGCTCAGCATGCACCTGCTTATTACCGGTGGCACAGGTTTGATAGGCCGCCATTTGATACCGCGTCTGCTGTTGCTCGGACATCAGGTGAACGTCGTCACCCGAGATGTCGCGGCGGCACGGGACAAACTGGATCCTCGCGTTTCGCTATGGTCCGGTATCAATCAGCAAAACGATCTCGACGGTATTGATGGCGTGATTAATCTGGCGGGCGAGCCGATCGCCGATAAACGCTGGACCGAACAACAGAAACAGCGGCTGTGTGAAAGTCGCTGGCAGATCACCGAGCAAATCGTTTCGCTGATACACGCCAGCAGCAACCCACCGCATTTTTTAATTTCCGGATCCGCGACCGGTTTTTATGGCGATACCGGCGATCTGGTATTAACGGAAGACGATCCCGGTCACGATGAGTTCACTCATGCCCTGTGTGCACGTTGGGAACAGCTGGCACTTAATGCACAGAGCGATCGCACCCGGGTTTGTTTATTACGCACTGGCGTAGTGCTGGCAGAGGAAGGCGGCGCGCTGGCAAAAATGAAGCTGCCGTTCAAACTTGGCGTCGGCGGTCCGATTGGCAGTGGGAAGCAGTATCTGCCGTGGATTCACATTGACGATCTGGTTAACGCGATCATCTGGCTGATCGACAATAACGACCTGAGCGGACCGTTCAATATGGTTGCGCCTTATGCGGTGCGCAATGAGCAGTTCGCCGCCACACTCGGCCACGTAATGCATCGACCGGCGTTTATGCGCACCCCAGCCAGCGCGATTAAGTTGATGATGGGAGAATCTGCCGTGCTGGTGCTGGGTGGGCAGCATGTTTTGCCGAAACGGCTGGAGGAGTCGGGTTTTGGCTTCCGCTGGTATGATTTGCAGGAAGCGCTGCAGGATGTGGTCTGATAAACAGACGGCGGCCCTGAGCCGCCGTTTTTCACTTAGCTGCGTTGTTCCGCTACTCGCGATTTCACCGCCCTCGCTTCACGCGTGTGTCCCGGCTGCGGCACGCGAATGATAAAGGTCAGCACCCCCGCAAACACATACAACGCGGTATAAGCCCATACCACCCCGACAATATCAAAGAACGGCAGCATCACTGAGGCGATAGCCGGAGCCACGAAATTGCTCAGGCCCGCCGACAGGTTGTAGATCGAGACGGCGGCACCTTTATGATGCGGTTCCAGCGTTGGAAATACCGCCGTCATCGGTACAAATGCCGCCACAAAGATCCCCAGCATTACCGCCGGAATCAGTGCCACCCAGAAGTTATGACCGGCATACAGTGGCAGGTAATAAAACATCAGGCTGGAAATCGCCATTCCGAGGCAACCGAACCAGCGCACCTGACGGATCCAGCCTAGCTTCTCACCGGTGATGCCCCAGAAGATGTTGGTGAAAATGGTGACAAAGAAGAACACCGCCCAGATCTGCAGCCATTCAGAGATAGTGAAGCCGAGACGATCGACAAACAGCAGTGGCATGATGATGGCAAAACCAAACAGCGACAGCGTGTTGATGATGCGAATCAGGCAGGCATAAAACACGTGCTGATTGGTGAACAGGATGGTCACGGCCCGCGACATCTCGGTCATTTTGTCACGCATCGGCAAATTCACACGTGAGCGGTCCACCGGCACGTTGCGCAGGCTAAAGTACGCCAGAATCCCACCACAGGCCACCCAGATGATTGCCAGCCACAGCGTCCCGGTTTCCCCCAACATCGGGATGGTCAGACTTGGCAGGTAGCTGCCGACCACGCCGATGCCGACGGAATACATTGCCCAGAACCAGCCGGTTGCTGCTGCCAGTTTCTCACGTGGCAAGACCTGCACCAGCATCATCATGAACGAGTAGATAAACAGCGGATAAGCCAATCCACGGATGCCGTAGAACAGCACCATCAGCGGGTAGTTGCGCAGGCCAAGTCCCAGCGACATAAACAGCGCATGCATCACGATCCACAGCACAAAGCCAATCATCATCGCGCGCTGCGGGGTGATCAGCTCTGCCACCACGCCAGACGCCCAAGCCGCCAGCGCCGCCGCTAAACCATAGAAAGTAAACACCACCGCAGATTGCGCAGGCGTAAAGCCCATATCCGTGATATGGCGTGACAGAAACGCCATTTCAAAGCCATCACCCGCCATAAAAATCGCGATAGCGAGGAAGCCCCAGAACATCTTTTTCGGTAAGCCAAACCAGTATTCGTTCGATTGCATCACAATCACCTTCTGTTCGGTAAGCCGTTATGCAGGCAGCAAGCTGCGCACCTGTTGTTGTTGGATGTAGAGTTCGCGGAACAGACGCAGCCGCTGTTGCAGCACGGCACCTCGCGTCACGTCCGGTTGATAGCGCGCCTGTACCGCAGGTTTCAGGCAAACCTCATGCTCATTGCCACCATCGGCCAGCCAGGCTAAACGCGCGGCGCCCAGTGCCCCCGATGCGCTGGCCGGATGGGTGACGATGGGCAGTTGCAGCACATCGGCAATCAGCTGTGCCCACAGCGTGCTACGCGCACCGCCGCCGGTCAGGCTGCATTGTTGAATGTGATGCTGAGCGTCACCGAGCACGGCTAACCCATCCGCCAGCCCAAATGCCACACCTTCAATCACCGCATAGCCCAGCAAGGCACGCGGCGTTTCGTGGCGTAGATTGAAGAAAGAACCTGAGGCGTCAGGATCGTTATGCGGTGTGCGCTCACCTGACAGATAAGGCAGGAAAACCGGTGCGCGGCGCAGTTGTTCATCGCTGAGTTGTGCCATCTCCTCCATCAGTTGGCTTTCGCTCACCGACAGCAGATTGCACAGCCAGCGCAGACAACTGGCGGCGCTGAGCATCACACTCATCTGATGCCAGCGGCCCGGTAGCGCATGGCAGAAGGCATGCACCCCAGATTGCGGATCGGCCTGTAAGCGATCGTTCACCACGAAGATCACGCCGGACGTGCCCAGTGAAATAAAGGCATCGCCCGGATTCACTGCACCCACGCCAACCGCTGAAGCGGCATTGTCACCGCCACCACCCGCCACCGTCACCGAAGTGGATAAGCCCCACTCGCTCGCCAGTGCTGGCTGCAAACGGCCACTCACTGCACTGCCTTCCACCAGTTCGGGCATCTGGGCGCGCGTCAGCCCGGTGATGCCCAGCAGTTCATCGGACCAATCACGCTGCGCCACATCCAGCCACAACGTGCCGGCAGCATCGGAAGGTTCACTGACAAAGCGCCCGGTAAGACGCCAGCGCAGGTAATCTTTGGGCAGCAAAACCTTATCGATGCGGCTGAAGATCTCCGGCTCATGCTCTGCCACCCAGCGCAGCTTCGGCGCGGTGAAGCCAGGCATGATCATGTTGCCGCTGATCGCCATCATCTGCGGATAGCACTTCCTTAGCACCTCACACTGCGGCGCACTGCGTGTGTCGTTCCACAAGATGCACGGACGCAGTACCTTGCCATCCGCATCCAGCAGCACAGCACCGTGCATCTGACCGGACAAGCCGATGGCGCGAATCTCGGCCCACGCATCAGGAGATTGATGACGCAATGCCGCCAGCACCTCGGCGCAGGCTTGCCACCAGCGTTCGGGATCCTGTTCTGCCCAATGGGGATGCGGACGCTGCACAGCCAGCGTGGCGTGCTGCGACGCCACAATCTCGCCGTCTGTATTAACGATCAGCGCTTTAAGTTCTGAGGTGCCAATATCGATGCCGAGATACATGATTACACCGCCGCCAGTTCTGGCTGTTTCAGCCACTGCTGCAAACTCTCAACACGACGCGTCACCAGGGCATGAAACGCCTTATCGTTGGCCAGTTCCGCAAACAGCGCGTTATCACTCAGGAAGGCCTTCAGCGGATCGGCACTGGCGAACTGGTTACGCAGCGCATCGGCCTGTAGCGCACCATCCTGATAGGAATACGGCAGATCGTCATTGGCCCAGCGCTGCATAAACAGGAAGAACAGCGCCGGAATCACCGCCGTTGCACTGGGCTGCGCACCGCGCTGGTAGCACTGTTGCAGGGTTGGCGTCACCATGCCGGGAATTTTAGACAAGCCGTCAGCGCCTACGCGCTGATTGGTGTCTTTGATGTAAGGGTTGCTGAAGCGGGCCAGCACTACGTCGCGGTATTCGGCTAAATCAAGCGGGCTGGGCGACAGGGAGGGAATAACATCCTGAGTGACGTAGTCGTGCGCCAGTTGATAAATCGCCGGATGACGGGTGCTGTCATCGATATAGTTCAAGCCAATCAGCGTGCCCGCCCAGGCAATCGCAGCATGCGTCGCGTTGAGGATGCGGATTTTCGCCTCTTCCCACGGCAGCACCGATTCCACCAGCTCAACACCGACCTTTTCCAGCGCCGGGCGTCCGGCAATAAAGTCATCCTCAATCACCCACTGAATAAAGGATTCCGCCATCACCGCTGCGCTATCCTGTTTGCCGGTTGCGGCTTGCACGCGCTCCGCCACATCTGGTGTAGGACGTGGCGTGATGCGATCCACCATGGTATTCGGTGAAGTGGTCTGCGTGCGCACCCAATCTGCCAGCGCGGTATCGCCTTTGGCCGCAAGGAAGGCGAGGAAACCCTCACGGAAACGCTCGCCGTTGTGGCGCAGGTTGTCACAGTTCAGCAGTGTGACTGGCGCGCCGCCCTGCACAACACGCTTCGTCAGGATACGGCTGAGTGCGCCATAGATAGTGCGGATATCGCCGCTCAGGTCGGCCTTCACGTCTGCCTGGTTAAGATCCAGGGTGAATTCCGGCGTTAAGTAGTAACCCGCCTCGGTTACGGTAAAGCCAATCACGCGAGTGTCGGCATTGGCTCCCTGCTCGACTAGCGCGCTGATTTCGCTATCCCAAGGCAAAATTTTGCGCACTGAGGTGATAGTTTCATAGTCGCGCTCACCTTCAGGCGTCACGGTTTCCAGCACATATTCGCCGTTCTGTGCCGCTAACTGATTGAGCAGCGGCACCGCGTCATTGCGAATATTGCCGAGTGCGATGCCCCAGTTTTCGTCTCCCTGCTCGCGCAGTTTATGCAGATACCACGCCTGATGTGCCCGATGAAATGATCCCGCGCCGATGTGCATCCACACTGATTGATTGGTCATAATCGCCTCAATTAAACATTTGCCACATTACAGGGCATTTGCCCGATGACGTTTAGCATAGTGCTCGAGGCGAGGATTATTCTGCGAGCTTTATCACAAATAATACTTTTGCTCTTTTTTAGGGCTTTTGCTCAGTTAGTGCTTTTCGTAAAACACGCGATAAGATGACGCATCGATTTAGACGGAACAGCGTGATGAGCAGAGAAGAGAAAAAACAGGAGCTGGCCGCGCGTGCCGCGTGGATGTATTACGTCGCAGGCGTAACGCAGCAGGAGATTGCGCAGGCATTGGGATTATCACGTCAGGTAGCGCAGCGCCTGGTCTCCAGCGCACGTGAAATGGGCATGGTGAGCGTGAAGATTGATCATCCTGTGACGCGCTGTCTGCAACTGGCACGTGAGGTGCAGGAGAAGTTTGCTTTGGATCTGTGCCGCGTGGTGCCGTCGGCCAATCTGAATGATGACGCCATTCAACAGATGCTGGCGGTGGAAGGCGCGGCGGTGATGTCACAGTTCATCAATGAGGAAGCCCCGCAGGTGTTTGGCATTGGTTCGGGCAAGACTCTCCGCTCAATGATCGATGCATTGCCATGGGTGGATCGCCCGCAGCATCAGTGCGTTTCGATGATTGGCGCCATCGCGCGAGATGATTCGGGCACACGCTATGACGTGCCGTTGAAGATGGCGGAGAAGATGCAGGGCAAGTATTTCTTCATTCCTGCGCCGCTGTATGCCGACACACCACAGGATAAAGCGATGTGGGTGCAGCATCAGGTTTATCAGCGCGTCACCGATCGCGCATTGCAGGCGGACGTGGCCTTTGTTGGTATTGGGGAAGTGATGCCGGGTTGTCCGTTAAATGCCGAAGGATTTATCACCGATGCACAGGTTGAGGCACTGAATGCACGCGGCGTGGTAGGCGAAATGCTCGGTCACTTTTTCAATCAGCAAGGTGAGCGCGTGTGGGGCGAAACCGATGAGCTACTGACCAGCGTATTGCTGGAGAGCCAGACACAGCGCAAGATTATTGGTTTTTCAGGCAGCGAGCGGAAGTATCCGGCGATTCGGGCTGCCTTGCAGGGCGGCTGGGTGTCGGGACTGGTAACCGATGAAGATACGGCGCTGAGGTTACTGCGAGAGTGAGTTTTCAGCGCCTGCTCAGGAAGCGGGGGCAGATCGTAAAGACGGCATAAACCATCCCTGGGCCTCAGCCCGCGCCATCCCTGGCGCGGGATGCGTTACTCCTCTGCCCCCGCTTCCATCGCCTCAACCATCGTGCAAAATTTACTTCAGCGATCCCGACAGGAACTGCTGCAAACGTGGGCTTTTCGGGTTGCCGAAAAGCTCATCTGGCGAGCCCTGCTCTTCAATCTTGCCCTGATGCAGGAAAATCACGTGATTGGAAACATGACGAGCAAACTCCATCTCATGCGTCACCACCACCATGGTTTTACCCTCTTCAGCCAGTTTCTGCATGATGCGTAGCACTTCGCCGACTAACTCGGGATCGAGTGCAGAAGTCGGTTCATCAAATAACAGCACTTCCGGCTCCATCGCCAGGGCGCGGGCAATGGACACACGCTGCTGCTGACCGCCCGAAAGATGCACCGGATATTTAGCACGCGCACGCTCATCAATGCCGACTTTATCCAGATATTTAATCGCACGCTCACGCGCTTCGGCTTTGCTCAGCCCCAGCACCTGGATTGGCGCTTCGGTGACGTTATCCAGCACCGTCATATGGCTCCACAAGTTAAAGTGCTGGAACACCATGGTCAGACGGGTGCGCAGTGAACGCAGCTGCTCTTTGTTGGACACTTTCAGCTGCCCATCGGTATCACGCACCAGATTGATTTGCTCGTTGTTGACCGAAATGGTGCCTTCGCTCGGCTTTTCGAGGAAGTTAATGCAGCGTAAGAAGGTACTTTTCCCGGAACCGGACGAGCCAATAATGCTGATCACATCGCCGGCGTTCGCCTGCAGTGATACGCCTTTCAAAACTTCATGTTCACCGTAACGCTTGTGCAGTTCGGTAACGCTTAATTTGTTGTCAGCCATAGTGATACTCAATGCGATGAAGAAGGTTTCACGTGCGCCAGGAAGCGGCGTTCCGCCTTGCGGAACAGGCTAATCAGCACGTAAGAGATAATCAGATACAGCACCGCAGCGATGCCAAACGCGGTAAACGGCTGGTAGGTCGCCGAGTTAATATCACGCGCGATTTTCAACAGATCTGGCACCGTGGCAGTAAATGCCAGCGCGGTGGAGTGCAGCATTAGGATCACTTCATTACTGTAGGCTGGCAGCGCGGTACGCAGCGCCGACGGTAGTATGATGCAGCGATACATTTTAAACGGGGAGAAACCGTAAGCGCGTGCCGCTTCAATTTCGCCATGGGGAACCGCGCGAATGGCCCCGGCAAAAATTTCGGTGGTGTAAGCGCAGGTGTTCAGCGTAAAGGCCAGCAGCGTACAGTTGAGGCCGCTACGGAAGAAGGCATTCAGCAGCTCCGATCCTTTCACCACTTCCAGCGTATACATGCCGGAATAGAATACCAGCAGCTGGACATACAGCGGCGTACCACGGAAGACATAGGTGAACAGCCAGACGGGCGTTGAGATATAACGATTTGGCGATACACGCGCAATCGCCAGCAACACCGCCATACAACCACCGATCACCACGGAAAGAATCAACAACCACAACGTAATGGCGACGCCGGTAAAACGGTAACCATCGGTCCAGAGCAGCTGTTTCCAATACTCCTGAATAATATCGATCATAGCTCTGCCCTTTTCACACCCACCGTGTAGCGGCGTTCAAGCCACCACAGCACGCCGTTCGACAGCGTGGTAAACACCAGATAAATCACCCCCGCGACGATCGCGAAGTAGAACGGCTGCCAGGTACTTTTACCCGCCAGCTGCGTGGCTTTCACCACGTCTTCCAGCCCCAGCAGCGACACCAGCGCTGTGGCTTTGAGGATCACCTGCCAGTTATTGCCAATACCTGGTAACGCAAAACGCATCATCGCCGGGAACAAAATACGACGGAAAGTTTGCGAACCGGTAAAACCGAAAGCGGTAGCCGCTTCAATCTGCCCTTTTGGCACAGCGAGGAAAGCACCCCGGAAGGTTTCGGTGAAATAGGCACCATAGATGAAGCCAAGCGTGATGATACCGGCCACCATCGGATCGATATCAAACTGCGCCATGCCCAGCGCATCAGTGACCGTATTGAGAGCGATTTGCAGACCGTAGAAGATCAGCAACATCAAAACCAGATCAGGTACACCGCGGATTAAGGTGGTGTAGCCTTCAGCAATCATCACCAGCAGGCGACTGCGAGAGAGTTTGGCGCCAGCGCCCATTAAGCCAAGCACTAAGGCAAGCACCACGGAGCTGAGTGCCAGCTCAAGGGTCACCAGGGTGCCTTTTAGGATTACTTCAGAATAGCCATACAGCATGGGTTCGATCCTGTCGTGAGGGAAAATAACAAACGCTGCCCAACTAACGGACAGTCCTGACCAGGATTTGAATCACAGGGTAGATGGCGGCAAGCGTATGAACCCCGGGAGTTTACATAAGTAAGCGCCCGGAGTGAATAGTTATGACCAACCCTGCTGCAAATCAATCATCAAGGTCAGAAAACAGGACAATTAATCGCCGTATACGTTGAAATCAAAGTACTTCTTCGCAATCTTGTCGTAAGTGCCATCTTTACGCATGGCATCAAACGCTTTATCGATGGCCGCTTTCAGGTCGGCATCATCTTTGCGTAAGCCCATACCGGTACCGACACCAAAGATTTTGTCATCTTTAACCGCTGGACCGGCAAACGCATAGTTTTTGCCAACCGGCTGTTTCAGGAAACCTTCACTCGCCTGCACTTCATCCTGGAAAGCCGCATCGATACGACCCGCATCCAGATCCTGATACACCAGATCCTGGTTGGCGTATGGCGTTACAGTGACACCCTTAGGACGCCAGTTTTCGTTCGCGTAGGTTTCCTGAGTGGTACCCTGCAGCAAACCAATGTTTTTACCTTTCAGCGATTCGATGGTCGGTTGCAGGCTGGAACCTTTCTTCGCCACTAAACGCGCATTGGCGGCGTAAAGTTTTTCAGAGAAGGCGATCTCTTCCTGACGTTTCTCGGTGATGGAGAGAGAAGAGATGATAGCGTCGATCTTCTTCGCTTTCAGCGACGGGATCAGTGCATCAAAATCACTTTCCACATAAGTACATTTGGTCTCGATACGCTTACAGATTTCGTTCGCCAGATCGATGTCAAAGCCGACTAACTGGCCTTGTGCATTCTTGGATTCAAACGGCGGGTAGGTCGGGTCTGTCCCGATGCGCAGCGTTTTTGGTACCGCAGCGAACACGCTCGCAGCGCTGGACATGGCCAGCATCAGGGAAAGAGCCAGAACTCGCTTTTTCATAGGTAACCCTCAAGTGAAGTGCTTATTGTTATATGGTCGTGATATGTGTTTGCGCTGAATGATTTGCAGGTTTCATGCCAGTTATGCAAAACGGCGAAAGCGTGCTCAGGCGCACTAAATACCGCGCCCTTCAGGGGCGCAAGCACTTAGTTTGTGAGGGAAATATAACAGCGGCGTGAGGAAGAAAAAGCGACATTGTTAACTTTTGGTGCACAAGATGCACGAAGAGTGATCGGGCACGCGAAATTGCACACAGTTAGTGCAAAATTGCACCATTATGCGCCATGCCAACGGGTAAACAGGTCTTGCGGCAGCTCAATATCGAATTGATCAATGACGCGATTAACGGTTTGATCGACCAGATCTTCAATTTTTTGTGGGCGGTGATAAAAAGCGGGCACCGGCGGCATGATCAGTGCGCCCAATTCCGCGGCCGTGGTCATCATGCGTAAATGCCCAAGATGCAGCGGCGTTTCGCGCACGCACAGGACCAGTTTACGCTGCTCCTTAAGCACCACATCGGCGGCGCGCGTCAGCAAACTATCACTGTAGCTGTGCACGATGCCGGAAAGGGTTTTCATTGAACAGGGTAAAATCACCATGCCAAGTGTCTTGAAGGAACCTGATGAGATGCTGGCAGCGATATCACGTACGTCATGCACCACATCAGCCAGTGCTTGCACATCACGCAGGCTGTAATCCGTTTCCAGCGATAACGTCTGACGCGCAGCCGGACTGATCACCAAATGGGTTTCCACATCGGCCAAAGGTTGCAGCACTTGCAACAATCGCACGCCGTATATCGCGCCACTGGCGCCGGAAATACCAATGATCAGTCGTTTCATTATTCAGCCCTGCCCGTTCAGATTGCGGCAATGATAGCCGCTCACTGAGCAAAAATACAAAAACAAACAGGGCGGAGTCTCCCCCGCCCTGTTAAAGATGAGCACCACGAGGCGGTTAGCCTTCGTTATGCAGCTCCAGACCTTCCACTTCGTTCTGACGCTGAATCGCTTTCGCATCGTCATTACGCAGTGACTGCAAATACTCGAGGTACTGCTGGTCGACATCTTTGGTGACGTAAACGCCGTTGAATACCGAGCACTCAAACTGTGCGATATCCGGGTTCTCTTCACGTACTGCTTCGATCAGATCATCGAGGTCCTGGAAGATCAGCGCGTCGGCTTTGATCAGCTGACGAATCTCTTCCACTTCACGACCATGCGCGATCAGTTCGGTAGCGCTTGGCATATCGATACCGTAGACGTTCGGGAAACGAATTTCCGGCGCGGCAGACGCCAGGTAAACACGTTTTGCACCGGCTTCGCGCGCCATTTCAATGATCTGCTCAGACGTGGTGCCACGCACGATGGAGTCGTCAACCAGCAGCACGTTCTTACCGCGGAACTCAGCACGGTTGGCGTTCAGTTTGCGGCGAATCGCGCTACGACGCATATGCTGGCCTGGCATGATAAAGGTGCGGCCCACATAGCGGTTTTTCACGAAGCCCTGACGATATGGCTTGTCGAGAATACGGGCGATTTCCAGCGCGGCATCAGTGGAGGTTTCCGGGATAGGAATCACCACATCGATATCCAGGTCTTCCCATTCGCGGGCAATTTTCTGACCGAGTTTGGTGCCCATACGCACACGTGCGCTGTAGACCGACACCTTATCAAGGAAGGAGTCTGGACGCGCAAAGTAGACGTATTCGAACAGGCAAGGGTTGGTTTTGGGATTCTCAGCACACTGGCGCGTGGAGAGTTGTCCCTGCTCGGTGATGTACACCGCTTCACCAGGCGCCACATCGCGGATGAACTCGAAGCCTAAAGTATCCAGTGCCACGCTTTCTGACGCCACCATATATTCGGTGCGACCATCAGCAATCACGCGTTTACCCAGCACTAATGGGCGAATCCCGTTTGGATCGCGGAACGCAACTAAACCATGGCCAATAATCATCGAAACCACTGCGTAAGCGCCGCGCACCTGTTGGTGCACTGCCGCTACCGCAGCAAAAATGTTGTCAGCTTCCAGCGGGTCATGCTGGAAACGGTCGAGCTCCTGCGCAAAGATGTTCAGCAGGATTTCAGAATCAGAGGTGGTGTTAACGTGACGGCGACCCACTTCGAACAGATGCTTACGCAGTTCGTGCGCGTTGGTCAGGTTGCCGTTGTGCGCCAGCGTGATGCCATACGGGGAGTTTACGTAGAAAGGCTGCGCTTCAGAAGCGCTGGAACTGCCCGCGGTTGGATAGCGAACATGGCCAATCCCGATATTACCCTGCAAACGCTGCATGTGGCGTGCTTCGAAGACATCGCTCACCAGGCCATTCGCTTTACGCAGACGGAAGCAGTTAAGCGCATCGATGGTACAAATGCCGGCGGCATCTTGCCCGCGGTGCTGTAGCACCGTTAACGCGTCATAGATCGACTGGTTTACTGGCATAAAACCGGTGATACCAACAATACCGCACATGTTGTCATTTCCTCATTGGCCGCACTCCCGGTGGCGTTACCGGGGTATAAAACTGGACGTGCTTTTCAGGTAATCGAAAAACCACCTGATGATGTAACTGAACTGGGGAATGAGTTGCGACTGTTGCCAGTCCGGGCTTTTGGAAAAGCCGGTGAATGTATCGAGGAAGAAGAGCATAGCGGAAACAATCAGCACGCCACGCAACGCCCCGAAACAGACCCCCAACACCCTGTCGGTTCCCGACAAGCCGGTTTTTTCCACCAGCGAGCCGATCACATAGTTCACGATGGCACCCACAATCAGAGTGGCAACGAATAACACCGCTATCGCGATGCCGTTGCGAACCAGTTCGTCGTCAAAACCTGTAAACCAGACTGCAAGGTAGGTGTAGTAATGACTGGCGACAAAAAACGCGCATCCCCAGGTAACGAGAGATAAGGCTTCCCGGACAAACCCACGAATCAGGCTGACCAGAGCCGAAAAACCAACTACCGCAATAATGACGTAATCAATCCAGATCATGAACGCTTCCAACCCAGTGCTTATGCACCCCTGCATCCAGTTCGGGGCGCATTCTAACAGAAAAAGAAAACGTTTGCGTAGGGTTTTCAGGTTCTGTATCCATAAAAAGGGCGATGAAAAAAACTTTCCTCGCCCTGAGTAAAATCAGCAATTTAACTAACTGATATAAAACAACTTTTCCACAACATTTTCGCTTAACCGCTTGTGCTATACCGCGCCTTTTACTGCTATCGGCGCGGCTTATCACAGCATTAACGCGTGCCGTACGGTTTCACCACGCCACCGAGCCCGGAGATGCTTTGTAACTCACTCAGCGAACTCTGCAGCTTCGCTTTTGAGGCATCCGGCCCCACATAAATGCGCGTGATTTGTCCCTGCACCGGCGTGGATGGCACGGTAAAGGCACGATATCCTGACAGACGCAGTTGCGCCACAATCTCACTGACCTTGGCCGCGTTCTTTAGCGCACCCAGCTGAACCACAAACGCCTGCCCCGCAGGAGCCGCTTCCGGTTCACTCTGTTTCGGTGTTTCGACCGCTTTTGGCTGCTCAACCGGTTTCGGTTGTTCTACCACTTTGGGCTTCGATTGTTCGACCGGTTTTGGCTTCGGCTGTTCAACCGGCTTAGGTTTGGGCTGCTCGACCACTTTTGGCTTCGGCTGCTCAACCGGCTTCGTCTGCTGATGCACCGGCGGCGGTGTCACCAGCGTAGGCTCGCTGTTCTGCACCGGTTGCGCATTGCCATTGCTGGCCGAGCTGCTGGCTTTACCGTTATCCGGGGTTTGCGCCGTGCTCGCCCCTTCCGGCGGCTGCGCCGGGAGCGGTTGCGTCACCGGCGGCACCATTTCGCTATCCTGCTGATCGTCCGGCTTTGGCACCAGCGGAATCGCCGCGAACTCTTCTTTGTAATGCTTTTTCTTGCCGTCGAGCAGCCCCGGCAGCACGATGACGCCAATCGCCACCAAAATGACTGTACCGACTAAGCGATTTTGAAACTTACTTGCCACTGCCATTCTCCGCTGACATCGATTCCATAACCTGTGCAACGGTGTGGAAAGAACCACACACCAGAATCACATCCTCAGGCGCAGCTTGCTGACGCGCGGCCTGCCATGCTGCATCGACGTTATCATACGCATTGCCACCTTCAAGGTGGGCGATCAGCTCATCGGCGGTGGCGCCACGCGGACCGTCAAGCGGTGCACAGAACCAGCGATCCACCTGCGGTGCCAGCGCGGCCAGCGTCCCCGCGATGTCCTTGTCATGCAACATGCCGACCACTGCATGCACTTTACCGCTTTTCGGCAACTCCACCAGACGTGAGCACAGATAATGCGCCGCATGCGGATTATGTGCCACATCGAGAATCACGCGCGGGCTTTCACTCACCGTCTGGAAGCGCCCGGGCAGAATCGCCAGAGGCAGGTGTTCGCGGATCACCGCTTCGCTGACGTTGAGTCCTGATGCGCGCAGCGCAGTGAGGGCGGTCGCCGCATTTGGCAACGGCACCTGCGGCAACGGCAGGTCGCACAGTTCACCGTGTGCATCCTGCAACGTCCAGCTGTTTTCCTGCTTCTGCCACTGCCAGTCACGGTTGATTTGCAGCAGCTGAGCGCCCTTCTCCGCCGCTACCTCAGCGATGGTGTGCGGCATATCGGCTTCACCGACGACTGCAGGTTTGCCACCACGGAACACGCCGGCTTTTTCCCGACCAATGCTTTCGCGATCCGGCCCCAGCCAATCGGTGTGATCGAGCGCGATGCTGGTGATCACCGCCACATCCGCATCCACGATGTTGGTGGCATCAAGACGTCCGCCAAGACCCACTTCGAGGATCACCACATCAAGATTGGCCTCACGGAACAGATTCAGTGCAGAGAGGGTGCCGAATTCAAAGTAGGTGAGTGAAATGTCACCGCGTCCAGCTTCAATACTGGCGAAACTGGCGCTGTGCAGCGCTTCATCCAGCTCGGAGCCCTGCACGCGCACGCGTTCGGTGTAGCGCACCAGATGCGGCGAGCTATACACGCCCACGCGATAGCCTGCGGCCATCAACAGCGTTTCCAGCGTGCGGCAGGTGGTGCCTTTGCCATTGGTACCGGCAACGGTGAAGATAAACGGAGCGGGTTTTAGCAGATCAAGGCGTGCGGCGACGCCTTGAATACGATCCAGACCCAATTCGATGGCCTGAGAATGCAGGTGTTCAAGATAATGAAGCCACGTGGCCAAAGGCGACGTGGCTTGAGGAAGCTGCAGAGTGTCCATGTGTCCCGTTTACTCATCTTACACATCGTCATTCAAGCCGCAGCGGCGTGGGCTGCACTCAATCACCCCCGATCCCTTAGTGGGTAAGCTGCCGGGGATTCATTCGTTTGCCGCCTTGCTGCAACTCGAATGACTGGGTGTTTACGGTTCATTGGTGAAAAGCGTTTAACCACCGCTTTTCGTTGCCTGTCAGGCCTCGTTGCTCTCTGGCACAGCCGTAGAAGGCTGATCACCATCCTGCAGCGGCGCTGGCAGGTTCATCATTTTCGCCAGCAGGCTGGCCAGCTTAAAGCGCATTTCCGGACGACGGATGATCATGTCGATCGCGCCTTTTTCGATCAGGAATTCACTGCGCTGGAAGCCCGGTGGCAGTTTTTCACGCACGGTCTGTTCGATAACGCGTGGACCGGCAAAGCCGATCAGCGCTTTCGGTTCAGCGACGTTCAAATCGCCCAGCATCGCGAAGCTGGCAGACACACCGCCCATGGTTGGGTCAGTCAGCACGGAGATGTACGGCAAGCCGCGCTCCTGCATTTTCGCCAGCGCTGCGCTGGTTTTTGCCATCTGCATCAGCGACTGTAACGCTTCCTGCATACGGGCACCGCCACTGGCAGAGAAGCAGATCAGCGGGCAGTTATCTTCCAGTGCCTGCTCAACGCCACGCACAAAGCGCGCGCCAACCACAGAGCCCATTGAGCCGCCCATAAAGGAAAACTCGAAAGCCACTGCCACCACTGGCATACCGTGCAGGGTGCCTTTCATGGCGATCAGAGCATCTTTCTCACCGGTGTCTTTCTGTGCGGCAACCAGACGATCTTTGTACTTCTTAGAATCGCGGAACTTGAGCAGATCCTTCGGTTCCAGCTCGCTGCCTAATTCAACCAGAGAACCTTCATCCAGCATGGTGTGCAAACGCTCACGGGCGTGCATGCGCATGTGGTGGTCGCACTTCGGGCAGACCTCAAGGTTACGCTCCAGTTCGGCGCGGTACAGCACCTGACCACAGCTATCGCATTTGGTCCAGACCCCTTCCGGGATACTGGCTTTGCGCGTTGGCGTGGTGGTGCTTTTATTCAGTATGCGTTCAATCCAGCTCATTGATGACCTTTCTGTTTAATGCTGACCTGGTCCAGTCTTCTTGTGACTGCTGAAATCACCTTCAGCAGGCCGTAAATGTCGCTCATTAAACCACAACCCGTTCACGCTGTGGATAAAAATCTGGTGACAGCCTTACTGTGGCTTCTGCTGACGTGCCTGACGGCGATGGCGCCATACTTCAATCACGCCTGGCAAAATTGAGACCACAATGATGCCAACAATCAGCAGTTTTAGGTTCTCCTGTACCACCGGCAAATCACCAAACAGGTAACCGGCATAGGAGAACAACAGCACCCACAGCAGTGCGCCCGTCACGTTGAAGAGCGCAAAGTGGCGATAAGACATGTGTCCCATCCCCGCCACAAAGGGGGCAAAGGTTCGCACGATTGGTACAAAGCGCGCAAGTATAATGGTTTTGCCACCGTGGCGATCGTAGAAGGCGTGGGTCTTATCCAGATAGCTGCGACGGAAAATTTTCGAGTTCGGATTGCTGAACAGCTTCTCACCGAACAACCGACCAATAGTGTAGTTCACCGCATCGCCGAGGATGGCAGCAATCACCAGCAGCGTGACCATTAAATGCACGTTGAGATCGTTACCTGGCAGTGCCGCCAGCGCGCCAGCAACAAAAAGTAACGAATCCCCAGGCAGGAACGGTGTGACCACCAGGCCGGTTTCGCAGAACAGGATCAGGAACAGAATGGCGTAAATCCAGACGCCGTACTGCGCCACCAGTTCGGCTAAATGCACATCAATATGGAGAATAAAGTCGATCAAAAAGTGGATGAATTCCATAATGTTCCGGCTCCCAAACATCCTTACTCATTTAAATTAATCTGCGAGGAACAACGGTCCCAACGCAGGCTGAGGTAACGCAAAGTGAGATGGGTAATCCACCGCCACCAAATACAACCCCTCGGCTTTAGCGGTCGCTGCCGCCAGAGTACGATCTTTTGCCGCCAGCAACTCAGCCATCCAGCTTTCCGGCTGGTTGCCGCAGCCAATTTCCATCAGGCTGCCGACAATATTGCGCACCATGTGGTGCACGAACGCGTTGGCTTTGATATCGACAATCACATAAGGTCCGTAACGTGTGACGTTAAGGTGCATCACGTTGCGCCACGGCGTGCGCGACTGGCACTGCACCGCACGGAACGAGGTAAAGTCGTTCTCGCCAATTAAACACTGACCGGCACGCTGCATTTTCTCGACATCCAGCGGATGATAAAAATGGGTGATGCCGTTGCCAAGAATCGCCGGTCGCAGCCGCTGATTGAAAATCACATAGCGGTAACGACGCGCGGTGGCGCTAAAGCGGGCATGAAATTCCTCCGGCACCGCTTTCACCCAACGTACCGCGATGTCATCCGGCAGGTTGGCATTGACGCCCAGCGTCCAGGCGCTGTCGGCGCGCTGCGAGGTGGTTTCGAAATGCACCACTTGCCCGGTACCGTGTACACCGGCATCCGTGCGTCCGGCGCAGAACACCACCACCGGGTGATTCGCCACTTTCGACAGCGCTTTTTCCAGCTTTTCCTGCACGCTGCGCACTTCGTTTTGCCGCTGCCAGCCGTAGTAACGGCTGCCGTCGTACTCAATGCCTAACGCCAGCTTAAATGTCGTTTCTTCAGACAACATTAATAGAAGTACTCCTGCACCAATTTCTCAGCGGTTTTTACCGCCATCAGTGCGCCGCCGAAGCGAACGTTGTCAGCCACGGACCAGAATTGCAGCAGCTCAGGGAGACCGTAATCATTACGCACATTGCCAATGCTCAGCGCATCATTGCCTGATGCATCGCTGACGGGCGTCGGATATTCACCGTCTTCACTGAGGTTGATGTCATCAGCACGCGCCAGTTCATCTCGCGCTTCTTCGGCTGACAGCGGACGTAAATTTTCGACATGCACAATCTGCGTGTTGCCGTAAAACACTGGCGCCTGCACGCTGCTGACGGCAATTGGCAAGCCTTCGTCCTGCAGCACTTTGCGCACCTGATCCACCAGACGACGTTCACTCTCCACGCTGCCATGGCTATCCGCTAACTGCGGCAACAGGTTGAACGCCAGTTGACGACCAAAATAGTGCTCATCTGCCGGTACACCATTCAGCAAACGTGCGCTTTCGCCCGCCAGGCCATCCACTGCCGCTTTACCGTGGCTGGAAACCGACATCAGATTGGTCACCTGCAAACGGCTTAACCCCGCAGTATCCACCAGCGGTTTGATAGCGCTTAACAGCTGGCTTACCAGCGCATCGGCCACCGTCACGATATTGCGATTGCGATAATCGGCCAGCACCTGCGGGTTCACATCAGGCACCACCAGCGGGACATCCGGCTCCAGCGCGAACAGATCGCTGCTGTCGATCACCAGGCAACCCTGGCTTGCGGCTTCATCCGCGTAACGCGCGGAAGCTTCACGTCCGGCAGCGAAAAACGCCAGCTGCGCCTGCGTCCAGTCAAATTCAGCCGCATCCTGCACGCGCAGGGTGCGACCATCAAAACGCACACTTTCACCGGCGCTGTTTTCGCTCGCCAGCAGATACAATTCACCAACCGGGAACTGGCGTTCTGCCAGCAATTCCAGTACAGCGTTCCCTACTGCGCCTGTTGCGCCCAATAGCGCAATATTCCAGCCGTCAGACATGTTGGTTTACTCCAGACAATGACATAAAAACAGAAGGCGGTGATGACACCGCCTGACATTTAAGACTTTTCCCGCGCGAAAACGCAGGGGATTGATTTAACTTTACAAACTGGCGCGGAAACCGAGCTTTTCCAGCATCGCGGCACTATCGGCATCATCACATTTCACCTGCAGTGACGACCATTCACGACGCTCTTCATACTGCTTGCGCAGGCGATCAAACTCGCCCGGTTTGGCAGCCACTTTTCGCAGTGGCGCATCGTCGCGGCGCACATCATACACCAGGTGCACCAGTCGTTTCAGCGTTGGCTGATCGAGCTTGCCGTGCAGCGTAATGGTGCCAAATTCCGGTGCAGGCAACAGAGTCTCCAGCGCGACCTGTTGCGGCTGGCCGATAAACGCGCACCAGGCTTCGAATACCTGAGTGGTGCCACGCGCCTTGCCTTCCAGCGTATAGCCCGCGATATGCGCGGTAGCGATATCCACTTTATCCAACAGATCGAGGTTCAGATCCGGCTCCGGTTCCCACACATCCAGCACCACGCTGAGATCGTCGCGCATTCTCAGCACTTCCAGAAGCGCAGTGTTATCGACGACTGGACCACGGCAGGCATTGATCAGGATGGTGTTGGGTTTGAGCGCCATCAGCAGAGCCATGTCGGCCAGATGCCAGCTTTTATAGGGGCCGTCTTTAAACAGCGGTGTGTGGAAGGTCAGAATATCGGCCTGTGCCACCAGTTCATCCAGCGAGTGAAACGTTTCCTGATCGCCACGATCTACACGCGGCGGATCACACAGCAGGGTTTTCACCCCCCAGGCTTCAAGGCGTTTTTGCAGACGACCGCCGACATTACCGACGCCGACAATACCCACGGTACGATCACGCAGTTCAAAACCATCGCGCTCGGCCAGCAGCAGTAAGGAGGAGAAGACATACTCCACCACCGCAATTGCGTTACAGCCGGGTGCCGCCGAGAAGGCAATGCCGGCGGCCGCCAGCGATGCATCATCGACATGGTCAGTGCCTGCTGTCGCGGTACCGACAAATTTCACTGGCGTACCGGCCAGCAGCGCCGCATTCACTTTAGTCACCGAGCGCACCATCAATCCGCTGGCATCCTGCAACTCTGCTTCGGGTAACGGACGTCCCGGTACGGCCAATACTTCACCGGTGCGACTGAAGAGTTCACGAGCGTAAGGCATGTTTTCATCGACGAGAATTTTCACTGCGGCGGTCCTGTCTGCTGAGGCGTTTTGAGGCGCGTATTCTTACATAAAGCTGGGGATTAACCTAACCGGCTGCGATAGCGATCCGGTGTAGTGCCGGCCTGCTGCTGGAACATCACAATCAGCGCCGACGACGAGCTATAACCCAGTTCGTGTGCAATGCCTTGCACGCTGCACCCCTGCTCCAGCAGCGCAATGGCACGCAAAAACCGTAAACGCTGCCGCCATTCGCTGAAAGACATCTTCAACTGCTGCTGACAACGTCGCGCCAGCGTACGCTCGGTGGTGAACACCCGCTTCGCCCATTGTGCCAGCGTGGTGTTATCGCCGGGATTTTCTTCCAGCGCGCGCAAAATAGGCGCGAGAAATTTGTCGTCCGACAAGGGCAAATAGCTGGTGTGCACCGGTGCCTGACGCAGACGATCAATCAAGACTTCACAGAGTCGCCAGTCCGCTTCCGTTTGAGGCTGCTCCAACTCACGCTGTGCAAAATCATTCATGATGGCGTGCACAATCGCATCAACGTGCAGTAAACAGGCATTGTCGGGCATCCCCGCACAGAGATCGGCGGCGAGATTGAAGGTGCGGAACTGGGCATGGCAATGGTTATAGCTGCTGTGGCGCTGTTCTGGCGGGATCCAGATCGGCATATCAGCGGGCGTTAATAACCGTTCCCCCTCCACTTCCATCTCCAGCACGTGGCTGGTGACGAAAATCACCTGCCCCCAGCGGTGCAGATGCGGTAGATATTCAGTTTTCGCGTTAGCCTGCTCGTAGCGCATAAAATAGCGCAGTAGCGGCGCATCAATCGGCGGCTGATACTCGATCTGTAAATTCATTCTGTCCGGTCACTAACGAATATTGTCCGATTTTAACTATCTGAATAAAACCGGTCAAATGTAAACTCTTCGCGATTAAACTCAGGAGTCGTACGATGAATTTACTGTTTCCGTTGATTGCGGTGATGATCTGGTCGATCAACACCATCGTCAGCAAACTCTCTGCCGGGAGCATCGATCCTGCCGCCATCTCCTTTTATCGCTGGCTGCTGGCGCTCATCGTGCTGGCCCCCTTCAGCCTGCCCGGCGTGTGGCGCCATCGCCATGCCGTGAAGGCCAATCTGTGGCGATTATTGATCCTCGGCCTGTTGGGCATGGTGCTTTATCAGAGTCTCGCCTACTATGCCGCCCACAGCGTGTCGGCGGTGATGATGGGTATATTGGGTGCCACGATTCCGTTACTGACCATTCTGCTCAGCCTGTTCGTTTTACGCCTTGCGCCGACGCGCGGTATTTTGATCGGCGGCCTGTTGTCCTTTGCCGGTTTAGTATGGTTGGTGAGTGAAGGGAATCCAGCTCAGTTGCTGAATCAGCGTCTGGGCAACGGCGAGTTGATGATGCTGGCGGCTTCCACCTCGTATGCGCTTTACGGTGTGCTGACCAAACGCTGGGCAATCCCTCTGCCGACCTGGCAGAGCCTGTACGTGCAGATTTTCTTTGGTGTGTTGCTGTTACTGCCTGGATTCTTGCGCGCACCGGACGTCACGCTGAACTTGCATAACATTCCGCTGGTGCTGTTTGCCGGGCTGTTCGCGTCCATTATCGCGCCGTTCTTGTGGATCCTTGGTGTGCAACGTCTCGGTGCCAGTACCACCACCATTTTTATGAATTTTGTGCCCGCGTTCACCGCCATCATTGCCGTGCTGTTCCTGCATGAGCAACTGCACGCCTATCACTGGATTGGCGGTGGCATGACGTTGGTGGGAGTGATTCTGGCGCAACGGTTGAAAACACCGCTGCGCAAGCCACGTGAACGTACCGTTCAGCTCAGCGAAAGCTGATGATGATGCGCAGCCCGCCCAGTTGCGGGCTGTGATCCAGCAGCAACTGCGCACCGTGCCAGGCACAGATATCTTTGACCAGCGCCAGCCCGATGCCCGCACCGGGCTGGCTGGCATTATCCAGGCGACCAAACGGCTGCAAAGCCTGATGCTGCTGTGCCGCGCTAATGCCCGGTCCGCTGTCCTCAATTTCCAGCTGTTTCTCCCGCAATCTCGCCGTGACGATCCCGCCCTCTGGCGTGTATTTAATCGCATTGTCCAGCAGGTTGGCACAGAGTTCGGCCAGTAATAAGCCATCGCCTTGCACCACACAGGGAATGTCGCCTTCAAATCCCAGATCGATGTGTTTGTGGCGCGCGCCGGCATAGCTGCTGAAACATGCCTGTTCCACAATTTCATTCAAACTGATCCGAGAAAAAGGCTTGTCCTCACCGTGCCGGGCTTTGATTTGCGCCAGCTGCAACAGCCGATCGGTAAGTTGCACCGTATCGTTGAGCGTATGGCGCATGCCGAGCAAACTTTCCCGCCACTGCGCAGGATCATCACTGTTGAGCGCAACGCCAACCTGTGTTTTTAAAATAGTGAGCGGTGTACGTAATTGGTGTGAAACGTCGGCACTAAAACGTTCCTGTCGTGCCAGCAAACCGCG
Source organism: Pantoea folii (assembly GCF_056678875.1). NCBI lineage: Bacteria > Pseudomonadati > Pseudomonadota > Gammaproteobacteria > Enterobacterales > Erwiniaceae > Pantoea > Pantoea folii. The sequence goes on from NZ_JBWXON010000016.1 coordinate 31,221, forward strand.
CAGTCGTTCCAGATGTCGATTAAAGGCAATAATTAACGGCTGCAATTCCGACCAGGGCAATAGCGACGGCAAAGGCGTCAACTCACCTGGCGCACGTCGTAGCATGATGCGCGATAATCGGCGCAGCGGCCGCAACACTTTGCGTAATAACAGGCTGGCTAACAGCAGGGTAATCAACACCAGAAAGCTTTGACTGATCAACGCGGTGCGCAATAATCCTTCCGCAAACCCATGGCGAGAGTTCAGGGTTTCAGCCACCAGAACCAGCGCCATCCCCTCTACGCCCTGCTCGTTTACCGGTTGCCATAACGCCGCAATACGAATCGGCTGCTTACGATAGCTGCCATCGTAAAAGTGCACTAAAGCGGGATAGGCTTCAGAAAGCGGCGCATTGCGCGGTAAAGGGGGCAGATCGGGATAACCTGAAAGAGTTTTGCCTTGCGGTGATATCACCTGATAGAACAACTGGTCATTCATGTTGCGCTCAAAGCTGTCGAGTACCACCCAGGGCACATCCACCTCCAAATGGTTCTGTCGCACCACCAGCCTTTCTGCCACCGTGCGTGCCGAGGCGAGAAGTGAACGATCGTAAGCCTGATTCGCCGCCTGCAGCGCACTCTGGTAATGAGTATAAACCGACAACCCCCACAGCAACATCAACGGTGCGCCCAGCCACAACAGCAGTTCACCACGCAGCGAATGGCTCAGGCGCACGGCTGGCACTCCAGGCTGTATCCCAGTCCACGTAGCGTCACGATCGCGACATCGCTGCCCTGCAGCTTTTTCCGCACCCGATGCACATACAGCTCAATGCTTTCCAGGCTGGCTTCATCGGTTAAGGTAAAGGTCTGTTCATAAAGATGCTGGCGTGACACCGGACGTCCAGGGCGTTGCATCAAAGTCGAGAGCACGCTGGCTTCACGCGGGGTGAGCATCAACGGTTTATGATTCAGCAGAAAATAGCCTTCGCCGTCGCGTTCCAGTTGGCCCACAGTCTGCGATTGCGCAGTCTGCCCCTGGCTGCGACGCAACAACGCCCGCAGGCGCGCTTCCAGCTCATCCAGTTCAAAGGGTTTAGTGAGATAGTCGTCCGCGCCCGCATTGAGGCCCGGCACGCGCTGTTCCAGTGCACTTTTGGCCGTGAGCAGCAATACCGGCGTGGTTTGCCCACGCTTACGCAAACGCGCCAGCACCGCCAGACCATCCAGCCGTGGCAGTGATACATCCAGCACCACCAACGCATAGTCTTCGCTCTGCAACACGTGGTCTGCCGCCAGGCCATCCGCGACCCAATCCACGGCAAAACCTTTCTGTGTCAGCGCTTTTTGCAGCCAGCTGGCCAACTCAACCGTATCTTCCACCAGTAAGAGACGCATATCACATCCTGATACTTTTCCCGAGCACTGAAAGGTAAATGAAAGGTTACACCATTAACAATTCAGCAACGCCGAATGTTCGGCAGTTGTCACACTCTGGAAGCATGAATGGAGCGAATAATGAAAAAAATCTTACCCCTCGCCCTCGCCTCAACCCTCGTGGCCTTGTCGATATCCTCTGTGCTGGCGGAAGCGCCAGACCGGACAGAATGTATCGCCCCCGCCAAACCCGGCGGTGGATTTGATCTGACCTGTAAGTTGATTCAGGTTTCCATGCAGGAAACCGGCGAAATCAGTAAACCAATGCGCGTGACCTATATGCCCGGCGGTGTGGGAGCGGTGGCTTACAACGCCATCATTGCTCAGCGCCCCGCCGAAGCAGGCACGCTGGTGGCCTTCTCCGGCGGTTCGTTGCTCAATCTCTCTCAGGGCAAGTTTGGCCGCTATTCAGAAAGTGACGTGAAGTGGCTGGCTGCCGTCGGCACCGATTATGGCATCGTCGCGGTACGCAATGACGCCCCATGGAAAAACCTCGGTGAACTGATGGAAGCCATGAAGAGCGATCCCACCAAAGTGGTGGTCGGCGCAGGTGCTTCGATCGGTAGTCAGGACTGGATGAAAACCGCCCTGCTGGCTCGTGAAGCGGGCATCGACCCACGCAAGATGCGCTATATCGCGTTTGAGGGCGGTGGCGAGCCGGTAACGGCTCTGCTTGGCAACCATATTCAGGTGGTCTCCGGGGATATGAGCGAGATGGTGCCACATTTGCAAGCCGGCAAGTTGCGCGTGCTGGCAGTGATGTCTGACAAACGCTTACCGGGTGAACTGGCGAGTGTGCCGACCGCCAAAGAGCAAGGCTATAACGTCGAGTGGCCGATTATTCGCGGTTATTACCTTGGTCCAAAAGTGACTGACGCGGAATATCAGTGGTGGGAAGACGCGTTCAAAAAATTGGTGACCACCAAAGAGTTTCAGCAACAGCGAGATATGCGCGGACTGTTTGAGTTCAACATGTTCGGCAGCGAGCTGGATGCCTACGTGAAAAAACAGGTGGCTGATTATCGCGAAAAAGCCAAATCCTTTGGCCTGGCCAAATAACGGAGTCGATGATGAGCGATCGTATCTTCGCCGGTATCTGGCTGCTGCTGTGCATTGCCGGGCTGTTTATTGCCTGGCAAATCCAGAGTGAATACAGCTATGAACCGGTCGGCCCACGCCCTTTCCCGATGCTGCTGCTGGGATTAATGGCGATTTGCGCCGTGATGATGTTACTGCGCAAACCCGATCTGGTGCAGTGGCCTTCCGCCACCACTCTGAAAAAGTTAGTGCTGATGTGCGTCATGCTGATGGTATATGGCTGGCTGTTTGAGCGTCTGGGTTTTGCTGCATGCACCACGCTGCTGACCTTTGGCATTGGGCTGTTGTTTGGCGCGCGCTGGTGGGCGGCTGCGGTGTCCGGAGTGGTGATGGGCATCGCACTGTTTTATGCCTTTGACCGCCTGCTCGATGTCACCTTGCCTGTCGGCAGCTGGTTCAATTAACAGGAGTCTCACATGGATACCTGGTCTTTTCTGATGCAAGGGTTTGCCGTCGCGATGACGCCGGAAAACCTGATGATCGCACTCATCGGCTGCTTTATTGGCACCATTGTTGGCCTACTGCCCGGACTCGGGCCGATTAACGGTGTCGCGATCCTGATGCCGCTGGCGTTTGCTCTGCACTTACCTGCCGAGTCCGCGCTGATCCTGCTTGCTACGGTCTACATCGGTTGCGAGTACGGTGGTCGTATCTCCTCTATTTTGCTTAACGTGCCAGGCGATGCCGGGGCAATCATGACCGCGCTGGATGGCTACCCGATGGCGCAACAGGGCAAAGCTGGCGTGGCCCTGTCGATCTCAGCAGTGAGTTCATTTATAGGATCCACTATCGCCATTCTCGGCATTATTCTCTTTGCCCCTATATTGGCCAACTGGTCACTGGCCTTTGGTCCAGCGGAGTATTTCGCGCTGATGGTGTTTGCGATTGCCTGTCTGGGCAGCATGATGAGCCACAATCCGTTGAAATCGTTTTTAGCCGCGCTGATCGGTTTGGGTATGGCCACCGTTGGCGTCGATGCCAATACCGGCGTCTATCGGTTCACCTTCGACAGCGTGCACCTCTCCGACGGTATCCAGTTTGTGGTCGTGGTGATCGGGCTGTTTTCTGTCAGTGAAATACTGCTGATGCTGGAATCCACCAGCAGCGGGCAGAAAGTGGTTCGCGCCAGTGGCCGCATGATGTTCAACATGAAAGAAGCGGCGCAGGCAACCGGTGCCACCTTACGTTCCTCCTTTATCGGCTTCTTTGTTGGCGTACTGCCCGGCGCCGGTGCCACCATCGCCAGTGCCATCGCTTATATGAGCGAGAAAAAAATCAGCGGCAGCGACCAGTTTGGTAAAGGGGATATTCGCGGCGTGGCGGCACCTGAAGCGGCCAACAACGCCTCGGCTTGTGGCTCCTTTATTCCGATGCTGACGCTGGGTATTCCGGGCTCCGGCACCACGGCGGTGATGGTCGGTGCGCTGACGCTGTACAACATCACACCCGGCCCGGCGATGTTTACCGAACAGCCGGATATCGTCTGGGGTCTGATTGCAGCATTGCTGATTGGCAACGTCATGCTGCTGATCATGAACATCCCGATGATCAACATCTTCGCCCGCATGCTGACCATCCCGCTGTGGTTCCTGGTACCCGCCATCGCCGCGATCTCTGCAGTGGGCGTTTACGCCGTGCACAGTACCACTTTTGATCTGTTGCTGATGGTCGGACTGGGTATCTTTGGCTATATCTTGCGTAAAATGGATTTCCCGATGTCGCCGCTGATTCTGGGCTTCGTACTGGGAGAGATGTTGGAGCAAAACCTGCGCCGCGCGCTCTCCATCAGTAACGGCAACCTGCCGATTCTATGGGAAAGCCTGATCTGCAAAGTGTTGCTGGTGTTGGCGATCGCTGTCCTGATCGTGCCGCCACTGTGGAAACGCTGGCGTCGTAAGCGTCTCAAACTGGCTGAAGCTGAATAAATCCAGAACTGACGCGATTTCCCCTCACTGCCCCCGTGGATTTCCCGGGGGCTTTTGCTATCATATGGCCTCTTTTTTCCGGCGCACCCGGATCTGACCTCGTTTTTCAAGGATTCCGCCATGCAACCTCTCAGCGGTCCCGGTGTGCCCGCGGGCGATCGTACAACGCTCACTAACGCGACTGGCCCCACTCGTCCTGGCGGACCGGCGGGCGAACAGCCACTCTCCCCTGCCCAGCGCACCACGCTGGAACGTCTGATTGTGCGCATCATGTCACTCAGCACCTTGAAAGCTCCGGAATTGTGGGCTGGCGTACGCCATGAAGTGGGCGTAAAGAATGATGCTGAGCTGCAATCGCGTCATTTTCCTGCCGCTGAGCAACATCTGAATGGTCGTTTAACCCAGGTACAGAACAGCCTTGCCACGCGTCAGCTGTTGCAGCAGCTGCTGGAAAAGCTGCCGCAGGGCAATAATCGCCAGGCGGTGAGTGACTTTATCCGTCAGCAATTTAACCAAACGGTGCTGAGTGCGCTGTCGCAAGACCAGTTACATCAGGTGCTGACCATGCTGCAAAATGGGCAGATGGCGATCCCGCAGCCGCAGCAAACGCGCGCGTCCGATCGCACGCTGCTGCCAGCTGAACAGCAATCGCTGAATCAACAGGTTACGCGTCTCGCGGCCACGACCGGCGAATCACCGGTCAAGCTGCTGTCTGAAGCGCTGAAACTGGTCAATCTGAAGAGTGGCGATCCAATTCCCTCTCGCCACTTCCCGCTGCTGACACAATATTTGCAGGTACGTCAGACATTGGGTCAACACAGCGCACCGACCTTACAAATGCTGGAAACTTCGCTGAAGCAGCCGCTGACGCATGACGAGCAACGCCTGCTGGAGGATTACAGCCAGCAGCGCTTCCAGGCCACGCCACAAACGGTACTGACGCCCGCGCAAACCCAGGATCTCCTCAACTTGCTGTTTAGCCGCCGCGTCGAGAAAACGCTGGAGCAGCCGCACGCCGCCAGTGATTTACGTCCGCAGCCGATCTGGTCGCCGTGGATTGAGATTTTGCCGCGTCCGCTGGCACAGCGCCCGGCACTGACATTGATTCTGGGCCTGGCACTGTTCTTCTTTTTACTCTGGCTGTTCCTGTAATTTAGCAGCCACAGTGCGCGCCGGGTGCGGCCTGTGGCCACTCGCCCGGCGACGTTCCCCACGTTAACGGATGCCCATCACGCTTCCAGAAATCCAGTCCACCTATCAACTCTTTGACCTGAAACCCTAGCGAAGCCAGTTTCCATGCCGCTTTAGTCGAACCGTTGCAGCCAATGCCATCGCAATAAGTGATGTAGATCTTGCTGCGATCCAGTTGCGCGGTGGAGTCGGCGTTCATGGTGCGATGCGGAAACGAAATCGCCCCGGTGATGTGTCCCGCCTGATAGACATCAGTGGATCGCGCATCAACCACCACTATCGCATTGACGCCTTGCGCCAGATCCTCTGCCAAATCCCAGGCATCGGTGTAGTAACTCAGTTTGTGCTGCAGATACGCCATGCTTTCCTGAGGATCCGCGGGCGGGAAGAGTAAGACTGATGACATCGCATTCTCCTTGTGTAATTTTCCCTGAGTTTACGGCAAAGTGGTCTGCAATTTGATACCACTTTCGCCACAGCGATAAGACCACAATGCGCCACTCTTTTTTAGCCCTGTTTAATCACACGTCATCCGGCGGCTTACGTGAACGTTTATGCCATACGCTACGCCAGGCCATAACCCGCGGCCATTTGCACCATCAACAACGCTTACCCTCCAGCCGTCAGTTAGCCGAGGATTTGTCGCTGTCGCGAGTGACAGTGGAAGCCGCTTATGCGCAGCTTGAGAGTGAAGGCTATCTGGAGAGGCGGGCGGGTCGGGGTACTTTTGTATCGATTGCAATGCCTGCACGGGCGGCGACCACACCCGCACATAACTCACCTCGTTTCTCACGGCGTGGTGAGCAAATATTAGCAACCGGTGGCTGCCAGGATCCGCCGTTCCCCCATGCGTTTGCCGCCGGTTCGCCTGAATTACGCGCTTTCCCGCATACCCAATGGCGCCGGATCAGTAACAGCGTGCAGCGCTCGCTGGGCAGCCAGGTGATGGGTTATGGCGATCCACTAGGCTTTATGCCGCTTCGTGAGGCGGTGGCGGATTATCTGGCGTTATCACGCGGGGTGCGCTGTGCTGCCGGGCAAGTCGTTATCCTAACCAGTTCACAGCAGGCCCTGCAGTTACTGGCGCTGATGTTGCTGGATGCCAATGATGAAGTGTGGCTTGAAGAGCCAGGCTATCCCGGCGCGCGTAACGCTTTCCTCGCTGCGGGTGCACACTGCCGTGCGATGCCGTTGGATAGCGAAGGCGCGATGCCGCTTGAAGGAGACGCGAGACTGGTTTATCTGACGCCGGGACATCACTATCCCACCGGTACCGCGATGAGCCTTGCCCGCCGCCTGCAGTGGCTCGACTGGGCGCACCAGCAGCAAAGCTGGTTAATTGAGGATGATTACGACAGTGAGTTTCACTATGACGATCGCCCGCTTCCCGCCTTACAGGGATTGGAGGATAACAGCCGGGTTATCTGCCTTGGCACTTTTTCCAAAACGCTCTTCCCTTCCCTGCGGCTGGCGTGGATGGTCGTGCCGCCAGCACTGGTAGATGCCATGGGTCGCGCACGTAGCATTCTGGATGGGCACAGCGCGCTGTTGCCACAAGCGATTACCGCTGAGTTCCTCCAACAAGGCCATTTTGCCAGCCACCTGCGGCTGATGCGCCAGCTTTACCACAGCCGCCGTAATCGTTTGCTGGAGCAGATCAACACGCGCCTGCAGCCGTGGTTGACGCCGCTGCAGACGTCTGGCGGGCTACAGCTGACGGTAGCATTGCATCAGGGTGAGGAAGCACAGCTCACGCAACAGGCCAGGGAAATCGGTCTGCTGTTGCCACGTCTGTCGCCGTTGTACAGCAACAGTCAGCCGCAATCGGGCTGGCTGCTGGGCTTTGCCGCGCTGACGCCGGGTGAGATTGTCAGCGCCTGCGATAAGCTGGTTACGCTGTTGTCGCGCTACGCGCAAACGACCAGGTGACGAGAATGCCCAGGGCTGCGCAGCAGGCACCCGCAAGGTAGACCGAGCCATAACCCAACGCCGTGGCGAGCAGGCCGGTCAGTGGGCCGCTGGCACCGTAAGCGATATCCTGGAAAGCAGAGAAACCGCCCAGCGCCGTGCCACGAATTTGCGGCGAGACACGTTTGATCACCTCGACGCCGAGCGCCGGGAAAATCAGTGAACAGCCGCAACCGGTGAGCGCGGCGCCAATCAGCGCCATCCAGCCAGAGCTTGCACACGCCAGCACCAGCAAACCGGCAGTTTCCACCAGCAGCGAGATCATTGCGACGCGGACGCCACCGTAACGATCCGGCAGGCCGCCAAAGAAAACACGCACTAATACAAAAGCACAGCCAAATGCGGTCAGGGCAAAACCGGCATTGCCCCAGTTTTCTGCGGCAAAATAGAGCGAGGTAAAGGTGCCGATAACGGCGAAGCCGGTGCCCTGTAACGCCAGCGCCATGCCGGGTTGGAAGATAGTTTTCACCACGCTGAACAATGAGGGACGTTCACCACCCACCACCGGCACTTTACTGACCCAGCTATTGATCGCCAGCGAGAGCAGTGGCAACAGCAGCGCGACAGCACCGAGTGCTGCGAATCCGCCATGTTGATTGATCAACAAACCCAGCGGTGCGCCCGCCGCCAGCGATCCATAAATCGCCATACCGTTCCACGACATCACCAGGCCGGATCGTTTGCTTCCCACCAACCCCATGCCCCAGGTCAGATTGCCGGTGAGCAGCAAGCTTTCACCAAATCCCAGCAATAAGCGCCCCACCGCCAGCAAACCAAATTTTGCCCACGGCGAAACGGGCAACAACGCCGCGGCCAGATACGCCACACCCACCAGCGCGATGGCGATCATACCGTGTTGGGTGGTGAGCTTGGCACCGTGCTGATCGGCTCGGCGTCCGGCGAAGCTGCGCGTCAGCAGCGTGGCGAAGAACTGAATCCCTACCGCCACACCCACCATCAGGTTGCTCATGCCCAATTCCTGATGCACGTACAGTGGGATAACCGGGAGCGCCAGCCCTGCGGTTAAGTAAGTGAGAAACACCGCAAAGGATATGCAACCCAAAGGCAGCACAGATTGCGTCTGCGTATCAGCAGCCGTGGTCATGATGGTATGAACTCCTTGTTCAGAGCGTGCACGACAGGCAAAACCAACATACGTTCGCACCCTGTATTCAGGCGAAAACGGGTTGTTTGGTTCATACTGTGCGCAAACGATTATTTTGTTTCAGGCAAGATGTGAAGAGTGTAGGCAAGCTGCGGGAGAATTGTCAAAAACAACAGGGGCCGGATAAACCGGCCCCTGGAAAACGGTGATCACGCTATTAAGCTGGCAGCTTACGCATGGTCAAGGTGGCGTTGGTGCCGCCGAAACCGAAGCTGTTGGACATCACGGTGGTCAGCGCTTTTTCAGTCGGCTGCGTCACGATGTTCAGGCCTTTACCGGCTTCATCAATCTCTTCGATGTTGATGCTTGGTGCGATGAAGCTATGCTCCAGCATCAGCAAGGTGTAGATCGCTTCCTGCACGCCCGCTGCACCCAGTGAGTGACCGGTCATGGCTTTGGTAGCAGAAATGTACGGTGAGTTGTCACCAAACACTTCGCGAATCGCACCCAGCTCTTTCACATCACCGACAGGTGTAGAAGTACCGTGGGTGTTGAGGTAATCGATTGGGGTATCAACGCCCTGCATGGCCATCTTCATGCAACGCACTGCGCCTTCGCCTGATGGTGCCACCATATCAGCACCGTCAGAGGTTGCGCCGTAGCCAACGATTTCTGCGTAAATGTGTGCGCCACGTGCCAGAGCATGTTCCAGCTCTTCAACCACCACCATGCCGCCGCCGCCAGCGATCACGAAACCATCACGGTTCGCATCGTAAGTACGAGAGGCTTTTTCTGGCGTTTCGTTGTATTTGGTGGACAGTGCGCCCATCGCATCGAACTCACAGGCCATTTCCCAGCTCAGCTCTTCGCCGCCACCAGCAAACACGATGTCCTGTTTGCCCAACTGAATCTGCTCAACCGCGTTACCGATGCAGTGTGCGGAAGTGGCACAAGCAGAGCTGATTGAGTAGTTCACACCGTGGATTTTGAATGGGGTAGCCAGACAAGCTGATACACCTGAACCCATGGCTTTGGTCACCACATAAGGACCAACGGCTTTCAGGCCACGCGGGCCACGCATCGCATCGGCACCGAACACCTGGTAACGCGGGGAACCGCCGCCTGAACCGGCAATCAGACCCACGCGTGGGTTGTTCTGATACTGCTCGTCAGTCAGGCCGGAATCCTGAATCGCTTCCGCCATAGACAGGTAAGCGTAGATTGAAGCATCACTCATGAAACGCACGATTTTGCGATCGATGAGCCCGTTGGTATCCAGTTTGACGTTGCCCCATACGTGGCTGCGCATACCGATATCTCTCATCTCTTCAGAGAAGGTGATACCCGAACGGCCTTCACGCAGAGAAGCCAGCACTTCTTGCTGGTTATTACCAATGCTGGAAACGATACCCAGGCCAGTAATCACTGCACGTTTCATTCAATAGTCCTCATTCCACTTCTTTTGGATTGACGTGCACTCTAGCTTACAGTTGTAAGCCGAACAAGTCCGATCAGCCATTTCCTTTTGTAAATTTGCGTCATGTGACGGCAGTCGTTAAAATCGCGCCACTGCCTGAAAAACGAGCCTTTCCCGTGAAATTAGCCCCGGTTGAACACGCGCAATTAAACTGGAATGATCAGGGTACACCTGTTTCCCGAGCATTCGATGACGTCTATTTCTCCAACGACAACGGGTTGGAGGAGACGCGCTATGTTTTCCTCAACGGCAACCAAATTCCTGTCCGTTTCGCTCAACATTCACGCGATATTTTTATTGTCGCGGAAAGCGGTTTTGGGACGGGTCTGAACTTTCTTACCTTGTGGCAAGCATTCGATCGCTTCTGTAGCGAACATCCCGACGCGACACTTAAGCGTCTGCACTTCATTAGCTGCGAAAAATTCCCACTGACGCAAACCGATCTGGTCGCAGCGCACGCACACTGGCCTGAGCTGGCGCACTGGGCAGAACAGTTACAGCAACAGTGGCCACAGGCGCTGCCGGGTTGCCAGCGTTTACTGTTCAACAACGGTAAAGTCACGCTCGATCTCTGGCTCGGTGATATTAACGCGCTAATTAATACCTTTGATGACAGTCTTAATGCTCAGGTGGATGCATGGTTTTTAGATGGTTTTGCTCCGTCTAAAAATCCGGAGATGTGGACGCCGGAACTGTTCGCCGCCATGGCCCGTCTGGCCCGGCCGGGTGGGACGCTGGCGACCTTCACCTCGGCAGGTTTTGTCCGTCGGGGATTACAGGAAGCGGGTTTTACCGTGGCTAAGCGCAAAGGCTTTGGTCACAAACGCGAAATGCTAACGGGCGTAATGGAGCAGGTTGCTGCCCTGCCCCATAGCCAACCGTGGTATGCCCGCCCTGCGGCTCGCACTCAGGAAGTGGCGCTGGTTGGCGGTGGCGTGGCGAGTGCCGTACTGGCGCTGGCGCTGTTGCGCCGCGGCTGGAAGGTCACACTTTATTGCGCCGATGCTGCGCCCGCGCTGGGTGCTTCCGGTAATCGTCAGGGCGCACTTTACCCGCTGCTTAATCAGCACGATCCCGCTCTCGCCACTTTCTTTCCTGCAGCGTTCACCTTTGCCCGCCGTTTGTACGACCAGCTATCGGTAATGTTCGAGCATGACTGGAGCGGTGTGTTGCAACTCGGCTGGGACAGTAAAAGTGCCGATAAAATTGCCCAGATGCTGGAGATGGGATTGCCGCATGATGTGGCGTACGGCGTAAGTCAGGAGGACGCGCAGCAATTAGCGGGCGTCGATACCGGTAGTGGTGGCATTTTCTATCCTCAGGGCGGCTGGCTCTCTCCGTCGCAACTGACCAGCAACCTATTGGAGCATGCGCAAAACCTGGGTTTACGCCTGCACTGGCTGCATCGCGTCACCACGCTGGAAACGACGACTGAAGGCTGGACTCTTAACTTCAGCGAGCAACCCTCGGTAAAACATCAGCAGGTGGTGTTGGCCAATGGCCATGCGCTGCTGGAAATTGAGCAAAGCAAAGACTTGCCCGTTTACGCGGTGGCGGGTCAGGTCAGTCATGTGCCGACCAATCCTAAGCTGGGCGCGTTAAATACCGTACTCTGCTATGACGGCTATCTCACGCCAGTCAGCCCGAATTTCAGCACCCACTGCATCGGGGCCAGCTACCATCGTGGCGATACCACAACCGATTTCCGTGCTGACGATCAGCAGGAAAACCGCCAGCGCCTGGTGAACTGTCTGCCGGATGCAGAGTGGCCACAGCAGGTGGATATCAGTGATAACGAGGCGCGTGTTGGCGTGCGCTGCGCCACGCGCGATCACTTACCGATGAGTGGCAGCGCGCCTGATTACGCCGCAACGCTGGTGCAATATGCTGATTTGCCGGGGCAACGAGCACGGGGTGAAACCCTTGCCGATGCACCGGTTCATGCCGGTTTATTTGTGCTGGGTGCGCTGGGTTCACGCGGCTTGTGCAGCGCGCCGCTGGCGGCGGAAGTACTGGCGGCACAGATGAGTGGTGAGCCGCAACCGCTGGATATCACCACGCTGGCGGCATTGAATCCGAATCGTTACTGGGTCAGAAAATTGCTGAAAGGTAAGAAAGCGGGACGCTAGGATGGCGGGGCGAGCGGCCGCCCCGACTTATCAGGCGGTCTGACGCGCCTGCTGGAACAAATTATCCCACATGCCAATCACCAGCGCCTGATCGCGTGGTGACAGTTCACCTGCGGCAATCGCATTTTGCAGGCTGTTGGTCACATGGATTTGCAGCGCTTCTGGCGTGTGCTCACCGCTGATTTCAATCTCAGCCACCGCCAGGGTCAGATGGCCACGCAGATAGCCACCGGCAAACAGCTCGTCGTCACTGGCGTGATCAACCATATCGTCAATCAATGCCAGGATGCGGGATTCGAATTCTACGATCATCGTCTTGTTCCTTATTGCCCTTGATACGCCGCGCCGCTACTGCGCTGGCTTCACGCTCTTGCCCCGTTACACGCTGGTTCGCGTTCCCGGGGGTCGTTCATTCGCCGTTATGCTGCAACGCGGGTGACTTTGGGTCATTAATAATATGTTTGCGAATCACAAATCTTCCGGCCACGGGAAGTGTGCCGCCGTCAGCGCTGGCGTACCGTAATAGCTGGCTAACGCATCGATAAAACGTGCCGGACGTGCCGGGATACCCTGCTCAAAATAAGTCATCACCTGAGCATGGACCTTGCGCTGGAACGCGATGCGATCGGGTTCACAATCGCCTTCGAGGTTGTCACAGCTGACATTGAAGGGAAAGCCCGCCGCGACACAGAACAGCCACTCCAGCGCCTGTGGCTTGACTTCCACTGACTCGAACTGACTTTGCGTTTGCGCATCCCGCCCATCCGGGCAGTACCAATAACCAAAATCCACCAGCTTGCGGCGCGCTTCACCGGCAATACACCAGTGAGAAATTTCGTGCAGCGCGCTGGCGTAGAAACCGTGAGCAAACACCACGCGGTTCCACGGCGATTCCTCATCCGCTGGAAGATAGATAGGTTCGTCATCGCCTTTAATTAGACGGGTCTGAAAGTCTTCAACAAAGCAGCCATCAAAAATATCCACCAGCTGCTGGTAATGATGTTCTGTACTCATAATATTTTAATCTTTAAAAAAATTAGCGCCATTGTCGCATTGGCAGCCGTTCTTGACGAGTACTGCTTTACAGCGTGGCTATCCACGCCAGCAACGCACTGCCATGGCTATCCCACAATAATTTGGCGCTCATCACAGCGGATACAGTCACCACCATCGGGCGGATCAGCTTCTGACCCCGGCTCAGCACCAGTCTGGCGCCGATACGCGCGCCCACGAATGCGCCAATCAACATGATCACGCCCGTGCCCCACACTACCTTTCCGCCGAACATAAAGAACAGCAGACTGCCGAAATTGGAGGTGAAATTTAGGACTTTGGCGTGGGCGGTGGCCTTGGCAAGATTGAAGCCACACAGCGTCACAAACGCCAATGCATAGAATGAACCGGCACCCGGACCAAAAAAGCCGTCGTAAAAACCGACGCAACCACCGCCGACCAGCGCAAAAGCGATCCCCTGCAGGCGATGCTCACGATCCGACTCGCCCAGCCGCGGCATCAGCAGGAACCATAACCCGATGCTGATCAGCAGGAGCGGCAAAATCTGTCGTAGTACATCCGCCTGGATATGCTGAATCAGCACCGTGCCACACACTGCACCGATAAAGGTCATGGCAATGTTCAGCCGCTGTTCGCGAAGATTCACCGCGCCGCGACGCACAAAGTAGAGGCTGGCAGAGAAAGATCCACCCACCGACTGTAACTTATTAGTGGCTAAAGCCTGAGCAGGAGAGAGTCCCGCAGCGAGTAATGAAGGAACGGTGAGTAAGCCACCGCCGCCGGCGATGGAGTCGATAAACGCTGCCAGCACCGCAACCAGAAACAACACGCCCAGCAATAGTGGGCTAACAACAAAGAGGTCCATTTTTTTCTCGTAAAGTTAACCCGACCATTCTTATTGCAGGCTGGGCATCCGTGCTCTCTCCTGGTCTCACAAACATCTGTGTCTGGGAGAGAGAACGTTGCCAATACTGCTGCAACAGGAAGCGTCACGGCTAGAGTAAATGACGATCTAATAGTGCCTGACAGGATGGCGGCAACGGCGGCGGCGTTTTCTTCACAGGCGGCGTGCTACCCGGTTTTTTCGGCAGGAACCAACTGTCTAACTCTGCACCACAACCATCACCCGGCGGCGGTGCAGCCTGATCTTCACACTCCAGACTGCCTGCCGGACAGCGCAGACGCACGTGCATGTGGGCACGATGGGCAAACCACGGGCGCACTTTATTCAGCCATGCACGATCGCTTCCGGCATCCGCACAAAGCTGCTTTTTAATCGCCGGATTGACGAAGATACGTGTCACTTCATTATCTTTCGCCGCCAGCTTTATCAGGCTGTCGATCTGCGGCTGCCAATGACGCGCAATCACTTGCTTATCATCCGGTGCCACCAAATCCAGTGGCTGTGGCTTCAGCAGCTGCTGCGCCGTCCAGCGGTTTTGCGGCAGCTGCAACCAGATATCGACATCCAACCCGGTTTGATGGCTGGCATGCCCACTGCTGAAGCGCCCGCCGGCCGCCATGCCCATATCACCAATCAACACCTGCCCCAGCTGCAGTTGATGCACCTGGGTACTGAGACGCTGAATAAAGGCAATCAGATCGGGATGGCCGAAATAACGCCGCTGATCCTGACGCATGACCTGATAATTGGGTGAATTGAGTGGCAGTTGCTGTGCACCGACAATACAGCCGTTGGCGAACCCGCCAATCGACTGTGGGCTGCCAGCAATCGGCTGATGGATTTGCTGCCAGGGCGTGGCAGCAAACACGGCCGCACTGCACAACAGCGCGGCAACGGTGGTGAGCAGGCGGCGCATCCGTGGCTTACCAGCGCGGAACGCTGCTGTTGACGTCACCGTTCTGCGCACGCTGACGCAACAGGTGATCCATCAACACAATCGCCATCATCGCTTCGGCAATCGGTACCGCGCGAATGCCCACGCAAGGATCGTGGCGACCTTTAGTGATCATCTCCACTTCTTCGCCTTCACGGGTGATGGTTTTACCCGGAACGGTGATGCTGGATGTAGGTTTCATCGCCAGATTCGCACTGATGGTCTGGCCGCTGCTGATGCCACCCAAAATGCCACCCGCGTGGTTGCTCTGGAAACCGTCGGCACGAATCTCATCGCGATGCTGGCTACCGCGCTGGTTAATCACCGCGAAACCGTCTCCAATTTCCACGCCTTTCACTGCGTTAATGCTCATCAGCGCATGCGCCAGATCGGCATCCAGACGATCAAACACCGGCTCGCCCAGTCCCGGTGGCACATTCTCTGCCATCACCGTGACTTTAGCGCCGATCGAGTCACCCTCTTTCTTCAGGCCACGCATCAGTTCATCCAGCGCTTCCAGCTTCGAAGCATCCGGGCAGAAGAACGGGTTCTCTTCAACGATGCTCCAGTCTTTCAGCTCGCAGGCTACATCACCAATCTGTGCCAGATAACCACGTACCTGAATGCCGTGCTTCATTTGCAGATACTTTTTGGCAATCGCACCCGCCGCCACGCGCATCGCGGTTTCACGCGCAGAGGAACGGCCACCGCCGCGATAGTCGCGCAGGCCATATTTTTGCTCGTAGGTGTAATCCGCATGGCCGGGGCGGAACAGATCTTTGATTGCGCCATAATCCTGTGAACGCTGATCAGTATTTTCAATCAGCAGGCCGATAGAGGTGCCGGTAGTGACGCCCTCAAACACGCCGGACAAAATTTTCACCTGATCCGGTTCGCGGCGCTGGGTGGTGTAGCGCGATGTGCCCGGACGGCGGCGATCGAGATCGTGCTGAATATCCGCTTCCGTAAGAGGAATGCCTGGTGGCACGCCATCAACGATGCAGCCCAGCGCAATACCATGCGACTCGCCAAAGGTGGTTACGCGAAAAACTTGTCCAATGCTGTTACCGGCCATTGTGGTTCCTTGTTGCGATGTTGCGGGCGATGTCTCGCCCCATTTTTAGTCTTTGTAGAAGGAGAAGTGATGCTGTGCCGCGACGATCTGCTCGCGCGTCAGCATAAACACACCGTCACCGCCGTTATTGAACTCCAGCCAGGTAAACGGCACATCCGGGTACTGATCCATCATATGCACCATGCTGTTGCCCACTTCGCAAATCAGCACGCCCTGCTCACTCAGATAATCCGGCGCACAGGCGAGAATTCGGCGCACCAGCTTCAGACCATCACTGCCTGCTGCCAGGCCCAGTTCCGGTTCGTGGCGATATTCATTCGGCAGATCGTCCATATCTTCCGCATCCACGTACGGTGGATTGGTGACGATCAGATCGTATTTCACCTGCGGCAGACCACGGAACAGATCGGCACGAATAGGCGTAACGTGGTGGATCAATCCATGTTCTTCAATGTTTTGCTCCGCCACCGCCAGCGCATCCGTGGAGATATCCACCGCATCGACTTCCGCTTCCGGGAAGGCATAAGCACAGGCAATCGCGATGCAGCCACTGCCGGTACACATATCGAGAATGTGGTGCGGTTGTTCACCAACCAGACCGGCAAAACGGTTTTCAATCAGCTCACCAATCGGCGAACGCGGCACTAACACACGCTCATCGACATAGAATTCATGGCCGCAGAACCAGGCTTTATTGGTGAGATAAGCCACCGGAATGCGCTCGTTGACGCGGCGAATCACACGTTCAACAATGCGGTGACGCTCGCTGGCCGTCAGGCGCGCATTGCGCATATCTTCTGGGATATCCAGCGGCAGCCAGAGCGTGGGCAGAACCAGTTGGACTGCTTCGTCCCAGGGATTATCCGTGCCGTGGCCGTACCAAATGCCTGCCGCCGAAAAACGGCTGACAGCCCAGCGCAGCATATCCTGAATGGTGTGCAGTTCACTCACTGCCTCATCGACGAAAATCTTGTCCACGTAGCCCTCCGCAGGCCTTAAAATCAATCGGCCGTTAGTTTGCCACGAAGCCGGGCAGAATTCAGCGCAGCGAGGCGAAAAAGCTGACATTTGTTAACGCTAAGCGTTAAGGTATGCCACCGGCTATTAACCAGCCCTTTAACCCTAATTTGAGCCATGAGTAAGAAGACGCCCCTAAACCAGGACGATCAGGCGCTGTTTCGTGAGTTAATGAGCGGAACGCGTAAGCTGAAACAAGACACTATCGTGCACAAACCGGTAGTGAAAACCCGCGAAGTCCCGCTGAAAAGACTGCTTTCCGAGCAAGCCGATAACAGTCACTACTTCTCAGATGAGTTTCAGCCTTTGCTCTCCAGCGAGGGGCCGATGCGTTATGTGCGCGCGGATGTCAGTCATTACGAGCTGAAGAAATTGCGACGCGGCGATTACACGCCGGAAATTTTTCTCGATCTTCATGGTTTAAGACAGCAGCAGGCCAAACAGGAGCTGGGGGCGCTCATTGCCGCCTGCCGCCGTGAACACCTGTTCTGTGCCAGCGTGATGACCGGGCACGGCAAGCATATCCTCAAGCAGCAAACACCGCTGTGGTTGGCGCAACATCCGCATGTGATGGCATTTCACCAGGCACCGAAGTTATTTGGCGGCGATGCCGCGCTGCTGGTGCTGATTGAAGTCGAAGAGTGGCAACCACCGGAGCTGCCTTAATCCTTAAAAAGGAAAGGGCCGCAGAAGGCGGCCCATAGAGATATGACTTTTGGCGACATTACATCGCTTTGGCCAGTTTTGACGGGCTGACCTGCCACTCCAGTTTGCCTTCACAGGCGTCTGCATCAAAGTTCACATAAGCAATTGCCGACGTAGCAAACATCGGTGGCGCTTCCTGCGGGCAAAGCTCTGACACCAGATAGCCCACCAGCGGCAGATGCGAAATGACTAAGGCTGATTTCACACCCTGCTGCGCCAGCGCCTGCAGATAACAGGCCACCATGCCCGGATCGCCTCCCGGCGTCAGTTCCGGCAGCACGTCCTGCCCTTCTGGCAGGTTCAGTGCCTCACGAACCGTGGCGAGCGTCTGCTCTGCACGGAGATAAGGGCTCACTAACACCCTTTCGATATCCAGCGCCTGGCCGTTTAGCCAGCTCGCCATCTGGCGCGATTCGTCACAGCCACAGATTGTGAGTGGGCGTACTGAATCACTCGCTGCTTCCAGAGCTGCATCGCCATGACGCATGATAAAAACTTGCATAAAGCACCGCTGTTGTTTGTCGATATCGTCGGGTACCACAGCACCAGACGCTTCATTCTGCGAATGAACGCTGTGTTTTACCCCAATGGCTTCAGTATAGTCAACCGGTTGTTTATTAAATAAGCACATCTCAGAATGGTGCCGCACCACCTTCTTCATGGCACCATAACTAACCCGCTGAATCTGTGCGCCTATTCATATTTGTGCAGAAGTGTAAAAATTCGTTTGCGCTTCTGACATTGCCATTAAAGCGTCACAGGGCGCGAAACGATCGCCATGTTGCTGCATTAATGCACGTAATGTATTAACGATTTGGCTGACGCCGCGTTGATCCATATAGCGGAACGGCCCGCCAAGAAATGGCGGGAAACCGATGCCAAATACCGCCGCAATATCACCATCCCGAGCATTGCGCACCACGGACTCGTCCAGACAGCGTGCGGCCTCATTCAGCATCATCATCACGCAGCGTTGCGCAATCTGTTCTTCGCTCTGCTTTGCCTGCGGTTTGACGCTAATCAGGTCATAGATTGAGGCATCCACTTTGCGTTTTCCCGGCCAGCGAGCCGCGTTGTAAAGGTAAAATCCTTTCTGGTTTTTACGCCCTTTGCGGCCATCGGCCAGGATGGCATTGACCGCCTCGGGTGCGCTGAAACGCTCGCCATAAGCCTGCAGCAAAATCGGACTGATTTTGCTGCCGACATCAATGCCCACTTCATCCAGCAACTGTAACGGCCCGACAGGAAAACCGAACTTCACTAACGCGCGATCGATATGGTCCACCGGCTCCTCTTCCAGCAAGCAGCGCATGGCTTCATTTATATAGGGCGCGAGAATGCGGTTGACGTAAAAACCGGGTTTATCGGCCACCACCACCGCTGTTTTGCCTTGCTGACGCGCCAGCTGCACCGTGGTCGCCAGCGTTTCAGCCGAGGTGCCCGCATGCGGAATCACCTCCACCAGCGGCATTTTGTCCACCGGGCTGAAGTAATGCAGACCAATCACATTCTCTGGGCGCTGCGCGTTGGCGGCAATATCGCCAATCGGCAACGAAGAGGTGTTGGAAGCAAAGATGGTGTGTGGCTGACAATGACTTTCAATATCCGCTACCATCTGCTGCTTCAACGTCAAATCCTCAAATACCGCTTCAATCACCAGATCGCGCTGGCTGAACCCCTGATAATCGATACCGCCGCTGATGCGCGCCATCTGTTGTTGACGCTCAGCGGGTTTCAGCTGGCGCCGCTTCACTTTTTGACTCAGCAGGTCCCAGCTGTATTGCAATGCATGGTTCACACCATTGAGATTGACGTCTTTAATTCGCACCGGAAAACCGGCTTTCAGCGCCGTTACGCTGGCAATGCCGCCGCCCATCAATCCGCCACCGAGTACGCCGATGTGTTTTAATGCGCGCGATTCAGCCTCGGCCACCGCTTCTTTCTTGATCGCGGTCGAGGCAAAAAACAGACTGCGCAGTGCCGCAGATTCAGGGGTCATCGCCAGCTGGCCGAAGGCCCGCGCCTCTGCCGCATGACCGGCGTGACTGCCCTGCTCCAACCCCGTGCGCACCACCTGCAGAATACGATCCGCTGCTGGGTAATTCCCCTGCGTTTTGCGGTCGGTTTGCCGTTTTGCCATCGCGAATAACAGCGAGCGCGCCAGTGGCGCCTGCATCAGGCGATCGCGACGTGATAACTCACGGCGAACAACCTTTCCTTTATGCACACGCGCAATCGCCGTTTCCAGCAAGATGGATTGAGGCACTGCATCGTCAACGATACCCAGTTTCAACGCCTGTTTAGCGCGCAGCTGCTTACCACTCAGAATCAGCGGTAGCGCTTGTGGCACCCCAATCAGTTTTGGCAGGCGCTGCGTCCCGCCTGAGCCAGGTAACAGGCCCAACTGCACTTCCGGCAGGCCCAGGCGGGTTTTATCATCCAGCGTGCAGATACGTGCGCTGCAGGCCAGCGCCAATTCCAGGCCGCCGCCGAGACAGGCACCGTGGATCGCCGCGACCACCGGGAAAGGCAGCGCCGCAATCTCCGCCATTACCTCTTGCCCCTGGCGGGCTAAAGCTTCCGCTTCTTCTGCCGTCAGGCAATCGGCGATCATGCTGATGTCCGCACCGGCGACAAAATTATCGCTTTTACCCGAAATCAGCACTAATCCCGCCAGCTTCGGATTGCTGCGCGCTTCAGCCAGCACCGCTTTTATTTGTGGGACAAACTCCGCTTTCAGCGTGTTCATCTTTTCGCCCGGCACGTCGATGGTAATGATGCCGACATGATCGAGGCGCATGTGTAAATGGAATGCAGATGCGCTCATTATTCGGCCTCCAGAACCATTGCGCTGCCTAATCCGCCCGCTGCACAGGCGGTCACCAGTCCTAATCCCCCGCCGCGTCGCCGCAGTTCATGCAACGTTTGGGTGATCATACGCGCGCCAGTGGCAGCAAACGGATGGCCGTAAGCAATGGAGCCGCCCAACACATTGAAACGTTCTTCATTCACTTCACCCAAGGCATGCGGGCGATTCAGTACCTCTCGCGCAAAACGCTCATCACGGAACATTTTCAGATTGGCCAGCGTCTGTGCCGCAAAGGCTTCGTGCATATCGATCAACGTCAGGTCGTTGAGGGTAATGCCAGCGCGATCCAGCGCCAGCGGTGAGGCATAAGCGGGACCCAGCAACATATCCTGCCAGACATCAATCGCAGTAAACGCGTAGCTGCGCAGATAGCCAAGCGGCGCAATTCCCAGTTCTTGTGCACGGCCTTCACGCATCAAAATCACCGCGGCCGCGCCATCGGTCAGCGGTGTGCTGTTGGCTGCCGTGACGGAACCGTGGCGACGATCAAAGGCCGGTCGCAATTTTGCGTAGTCGCTAGCGCTGGCATTAAAGCGAATGTTGTTGTCCTGCTCAATTGGTGCTTTCCATGGCGGTACAAAGGCCGCCATCACTTCCTGCGCCAGCACGCCTGACTGCCAGGCACGTGCTGCGTGCTGATGTGAGCGCAGCGCCAGAGCATCTTGTTGTTCACGTGTGATGCCGTGGGTTTTCGCCATTTGTTCGGCGGTATCACCCATGCGTAAGCCGGTGGAATACTCTGCAACCGCAGGCGGCACCGGCAACAGATCGCGTGGGCGCAGACGGCGTAAGATTTGCAGCTTTTTGCTGAAGGTTCGTGCTTTGTTGAGATCGACCAACGCGCGCGCCAGCGTCTTGCTGACGCCAATAGGCAGTACCGATGAGGAGTCTGCACCACCGGCAATACCCGCATCAATGGTGCCCGCCATCAGGCTTTCCGCCACATTCGCCACCGCCTGAAAACTGGTGGCACAGGCACGACTGACGCTGTACGCATCAGTGTGCACGCTCAATCCGCTGCTCAGCACGATTTCGCGCGCAATATTGGGCGCTTCCGGCATTTGCACCACCTGGCCAAATACCAGTTGATCGATAACGTCGACCGGCAATTCGCTGCGCGCCATCAACTCTGACACCACCATGCGCCCCAACTCCAGCGCGGGAATGCCATGAAAATCACTCGCCTGACGGGCGAAAGGCGTGCGTAATCCATGGGTTATGGCGATTCGTTCGCCCTGACGCGTCAGCAGCGGCTGCGCTTTGCTCATTGCACTCACCTGTAATTTACGACCGTAGCATCATTGCCAAACAGGTCTGACCTGATCATCAGTGTTAACCAGGTGTTGCTCAGTCGCCAATAACAGAAGAAAAAAAGTGCGAGGGAAGACACGAAAAAGAGAAAACGCTGCCGGAAGGGCTTCCGGCAGCGACAGGATTAGCGTAAGCCGAGTTGAAAAATCAAGGTTTCGGCCTGGCAGGCAAAAGTGAAATCAACATTCAGGCGTATGCCTGGCGCTTCTTCAATGAATTCTGCGTGAATCTCGCAAGGCTCGGATTCAACCTGACGCGCTTTGTCCGTCAGGTGCTTCAGCATCGCTTCAGCCGCATGACGATTGGCAAAAGCGCCAGACCAGCTCGCCGTGCAATCGGTATTGTCCATTACGGTGCCTACATCTACGCAGCAGCACGCCGCCGTTTCCGTGGCACTGCATTTTTTAATGGCATCAGTCATTGTTTTCTCCTGACGATAAATCGACACAATCGGATCATTTTCTGACACAAAGTGTACGCCCCGCGCGGTCTGGCTTCTATCTCTCAGCGGCTAAGTGACGAATATCACACTAAAAATTGATCCAGAACAAATTTGACCGCTATGCTAGATGAGCATCGACAAGATTTTGTTAAGCAGATCTGATTTTATCGATCAAATCGGAAATATTTAAAAAACATTATTGCAACATATACACAGGTCAGACCTATACTCGTCGCACTGGTCTGATATGTGCCTTTGTCATCAGTCCCTACAATCCGCCGTCCTTTGTTACGCGACGTAACAACGTTTAATAATAAATCTAGATGAGGTTGTGGTCATGAACCATAAGAACCTGTTTGCAAAGTCAGCTGTGGCAGCTGCAGTGGCGCTTATCTCTTCCCAGGTTTACGCCGCAGGCTTTCAACTTAATGAATTCTCAGCAATTGGTTTAGGTCGTGCTTATTCGGGTGAAGGTGCGATGGGCGATACCGCCGCATCTGCCAGTCGTAACCCGGCGACCATGGCATTGATGGATCGCCCTTCTTTCTCCATCGGTACCGTTTATATTGATCCGGAAGTGGATATCAGCGGCCAGAGCCCAACCGGCAACAGCCTGAATGCGAAAAACATCGCACCGAATCAGTGGATCCCTAACCTCCATTACGTTCATCCGATTAACGATCAGTGGTGGGTAGGCGCATCCGTCACCTCTAACTATGGTCTGGCGACAGAGTTCAATGACGGTTACACCGCCGGCGGTTACGGTGGTAAAACCGACCTGATGACCGGTAACTTTAACCTTAGCACCGCTTATCGTTTGAATGAGCACTTCAGCTTTGGTGTTGGCTTTGATGCGGTTTACGCTAAAGCAAAAATCGAACGTTATGCGGGTGAAGCCGGCGCTCGCGTCGGCATGCCAGCGGATACTCAGGTTGCCCACCTGAAAGGTGACGAATGGGGTTACGGCTGGAACGCCGGCATCCTTTATGAAGTGGATAAAAACAACCGCTTCGGCTTCACCTATCGTTCAGAAGTGAAAATCGACTTTGACGGCGATTATAAGAGCAGCATTCCAACGGCTTACAACGGTACACCGCAGGCGATTGCTTTAGGTCTGCCATATGGCACCAGCGGCCAGACCATTCCGGGTTCACTCACGCTGAACCTGCCAGAGATGTGGGAAGTGTCGGGCTGGCATAAAGTGGCACCGCAGTGGGCCGTACACTATAGCCTGACCTACACCAGCTGGAGCCAGTTCCAGGAGCTGAAGGCCACTGGCAGCAATGGTCAGACGCTGTTCTATAAAGATGAAGGCTTCAAGGATGCATATCGCATCGCACTGGGTACCACTTACTTCTACGACGATAACTGGACCTTCCGTACCGGTATCGCGTTTGATGATAGCCCGGTTCCTGCCGACAAACGCTCTATCTCAATTCCGGATCAGGACCGTCTGTGGTTGAGCGCCGGTGCTTCTTATGCCTTCAATGAAAATGCGTCAGTTGACCTCGGTATCTCTTACATGCACGGCCAGAAAGTCACGGTGAAAGAAGGCCCTTACACCTTTAACTCCGAAGGCAAAGCCTGGCTGTACGGCGCGAACTTTAACTACAAGTTCTGATGCTGAAATCAGTGTGAAAAACGGCGACAGTGATGTCGCCGTTTTTTATTGCCGGCGCGACACCGGCCAGTGTTCTGCCAGAAAATCGATAAAACAACGTACGCGCGGTGATAAATAGCGCCCTGGCCAAATGGCCGAAAAACCACTTTCGCGGATACAGCTTCCCGGCAGCACTTCAATCAACTCGCCCTGGTCCAGTAATTCCCAGACGACGAAATCCGGCACATAGCTGATCCCCATTCCGGCCAGCGTACTCTGCACCATGGCTTCAATGTTATTCACCGTCAGCTTTTTTACGGGTTGGAAATCCCCCGTCACCCGCAGATCGTCCAGCTCCCAATGTTGAATCAATCCCGTGGCGGGAAAGCGGAAAAGGATACAGTGGTGATCGATAAGATCTGCACTTAATGCTGGCCTGCCGTGCGCGGCAATATAGGCTGGGCTGGCACACAGCACAAAACGAAAAGGCCCCAACGCTCTCGCCTGTAAACGTGAATCCTGCATCTCGCCGCTGCGAATCGCGACGTCAAAACCTTCATCGATGACATTGACCAGCCGATCACTAAAATCACAATCCAATTCAACATCAGGATAGAGCTGACTAAATTGAGGCAGCAACGGCGTTATCAGCCGATATCCAACCACCGGCAGCGACACATGCAGTTTACCGCTCGGATGCGCCACCGTTTGAGTCATCTCGGCCTCAACATCACGCAGCTGTTCCAGAATGGGACGTGTGCGTGCCAATAGCAACGCACCTTCAACCGTCAGGCTCACACTGCGCGTACTGCGGTTGAACAACCGCACGCCCAACTGTTGCTCAAGCCGGGCAACGTTTTTCCCCACTGCCGAAGCAGAAATTCCCAACAGCTGTGCCGCCTGCACAAAACTGAGTGTTTCAGCCGTGCGCACAAAGGAGGTTAATGCCGAAATACTGTCCATGATAAGAAACCTTTTGTCCGCAAAGTCTGGAGCCAAACCCCATTTACCCCCTTTTATATCCTCAATAATATGCGGCGTCATCTACCCCAACATTTGCGAGATAAACGATGGCGGAAATCAGTTCTCCCTCTTTGACAGGCTTCAGGATTAGCGCAACCCTGGCTATTTTGCTGGCGGCGCTGTTACTGCCTTTAAGTTTTACTGGCGGCGTGGTCACCACTCCCGCCATCAGCCACGCCTTACATGGTGGGCCCCTATCGCTGGCATGGTTAACCAACGGTTTTATGTTAACTTTCGGTAGCGGCTTGCTGGCGGCAGGTGTGGCGGCAGACAAACTGCGTTACAAACGGGTGTTCATCGCAGGGCTGGCTCTTTTCTCCCTCAGCTCATTGCTGATTGCCCTAACAGACAGCACCTATATCCTCGGCATTTATCGTGCATTACAGGGCATTGCCGCAGCACTTACGTTGGCCGGCGGAGCAACTGCACTGGCCCATCTTTATAGTGGGCCGGCTCGCACGCGGGCATTTAGTTTGCTCGGCACGCTGTTTGGCGTCGGGCTGGCGTTTGGTCCACTGTTAATGGGCGTGATAACCGATGCGCTCAGCTGGCGTTGGGTGTATGCGCTGCTGTCCGCTCTGGCGGCCATCGTGGGTTTGGTGGGTCAGTTCAGTGTGGTGTCCGCGCCAGCGACACATTCCCCACCGGCAGATATTCGCGGCACGGCACTGTTTAGTCTCGCTCTCCTTGCGCTCACCACCACGCTGATCCTGTTACCCCAATATGGCGTATCGTCCTCAGCCGCGATCGTCGGCATTGTCGTGACGTTGCTGGCGGGTTGGCGCTTCATTCGCCATACGCAGCGTGTCGCCCATCCCGTGTTTAGCCTGGCATTGCTGCGTCAGCCGCACTTTGCTGGGGTGTTGTTGTTGCCTGTGGCCACCTGCTATTGCTATGTGGTTTTGCTGATCGTTATCCCACTTTTTTTAATGGGCGCACGCCATCTCAGCGAAACCCAGAGCGCAATTATTTTGCTGTCGCTGACGGCCCCGATGTTGCTGTTCCCGGGCGTTGCGGCTGGATTAACGCGTTGGTTTGATGCGGGTAAAATCTCGGTAGCAGGCCTGTTGCTGGCCACGCTGGGATTGTTCGGCATGGCGTATGCCATCACTCTGAATGAACTGACTCTACTTGCCTTTTCCATGGTCATCACTGGTGCGGGAGCCGCCTTGCCGTGGGGATTAATGGATGGCCTCGCCGTCTCGGCGGTATCCGTAGATCGCGCGGGCATGGCGGCGGGATTGTTTAATACGGTGCGCGTGGCCGGAGAAGGCATTGCTTTAGCGATCGTCATGGCTCTGCTGGCACTGCTCAATCGCTTTGGTTTACTGCAGCGCTTACCTGACGTGGATGGCGTCACGCGTGACAACGCTGCCGTGTGGTTATCCGGAAGTCATATTCATCAAGCACAGGAATTACTGCCGCAGATTTCCGCATCGCTGCTGATACTCAACGTGCAGCATGCGTATCAGATACTACTTTATGGCCTGGCAGCCATCACATTCGGATGCGCAATCGTGGTGGGGATTTTGCTAAAGCAGCCTGTCAGGCAGGGATAAAACAATGGCGGCTGAGAAAGCCGCCATTCAATTTTACTGCGAATCAATGTCCTTCAAATCATCCTGAATCGCACTGGCGTTCGGATTCTCTTCCGGTTTCAACTTGCCACCGTTGGCGAGGAAATCATTACGCTGGAAGTAGGCGTTGCGGATAAACGCATACGGATCCTGCTGCTGTTTCAGGATGGCATCGGAATCCAACAGCTGTGCACGTGTTTCCACACCTTCCAGTGTCCATTTACCAATCGACATCGGCCAGGTCAGCCAACTCAGTACCGGATAAAGTGTATCGACATAGTCGCCGCCATCCTGACGCACCGTGAAGCTGCCATAACCCGGCAGAACCACATAAGGACCGTAGCCCACACCGTAACGACCCAGCGTGCTACCGAAGTGGTGCGGAACTTCTCGCGCCAGTTCAGGATTCGCTTTGCCCGCCACATCGATAAATCCGCCCAAGCCCAATACGGTATTGAGGAAGAAACGCGTGAAGTGGATTCCTGCCTGGCGCGGTTCACCCACCAGAATCGAGTTCAGCATGCTGGCCGGTTCGTCCAGGTTGCCGAGGAAATTACTCATACCACTGCGCGCAGGCACCGGCACGTAATCGCGCCAGGCAACCGCAACCGGGCGCACCACATAAGGATCCAGCACGTTCATGTTGAAGTTAAACATGGTGCGGTTAAAGCCTTCGAGCGGATCGCTACGCTGGGCAGGCTGCGTTGGATCGGCCGGTTTGGAACTGGCACATCCCACCAGCAGCAAGCTGGCCAGCGCCAGACCGGTCAGGCGGTTATTCATTCTTATCTCCCTGTGCGGTTGAATAATGTATCGCTTCAGGGCTGCTGTTGATTAATCTCCACAGCCAGTTGCTGATGACCATCCCAGGGGGTGATCGCGCTTAAGCCAAACCAGTCTCCCGACTGAGGATTGGCGCTACCATCGCGCGAAATACGCACCCTGACCTGCACCTGATGCTGCGCCGAAAGCAGGCGATCGGGCATCATGGCGTTGCTGTCATCCAGCGTGAGCGATAACGGGAAATGGCTCAGCGGTAAACGCTTCACAGCCACAGGCACCGGTGAAACACCGTCAGACACAGAAATATACAACACTCCGCCTTGCGGTAACATTTTTTCTGCCTGCGGAGTTAAACTCACCGTCAATGCCAGGTGACTATTTTGCTGTCCCGCATCAGTTTTCGCTTGTTCAATGCTGCGCTCTATCATGGTAATGCGCTTGTCACCCGCGGGCAGAAGCTTCAGCATCACCTGCCAGGCACCAATCGCTTGATCATATTGCTGCTGCTCAAAAGCATTAAATGCCAACAAGCTTAGGGTGCGCACGTTGCTATGGTCGCGTTTTAGCAGATCTTTCAGCATTACATTGGCCTGGCGGTTGTCCTGCGGATCGCTGGAGCGCGTCAGGACTTCGGCATAATCCTGCTGCAGTTCCAGATTATCAGGTGCCAGTTGCAATGCACGCTGGAAGGCCTGGCTGGCATTCGTCGCGTTATTCAGCACCATGCCCAGGCGGCCCAGCATCGTCCAGTCATTGAGGTTTTGCGGATCGTCTTGCAAAGCGGTGCGCAACCCTAATTGTAGGCGAGCCAACTCTTCCATGGTTAAGGGCGCCGCTTTGGGATCCATCACACGGGCGCGCAACTGGGGGTATTCCTGCTGCACGCTAACCCAACCGGCCAGTTGCGCCAGTCCACCTGTCTTCAGGTAAAAGCCAACCGACACCAGCAACAACACAATCAGTCCCGGCAATAGCACCCAACGGCTACTGCTATGGATGCGCGCGGCGTGCTCGTTCGGCACATCGGTGAGCAGCGTTTGTTGCAGTTCACGCACCATCTCCGGGCGCTCGGCAACCACGCCTTCCTCTTCATCACGCGCTAATTCGCGCAGGCGCTGCTGGTAGAAATCGGTATTCAGACGATCGCGATCGCCGCTAGTGGCTTGACGTTGACGCCAGCCTGCACTGAGAAACAGCGCCGAGGCCGCCACCAGCAAAATAATCAGGGTAATCCAGAATCCAGTCATTACGGCTTCCCGTCACGCTTTAGAATCGCCGCAAGGCGCTGTTGTTCATCGTCATCGAGATCGCTACGGGTTTTCCCCCGGCGATTGCGCAGAATAATAATCAAGCCGCCCAGCACCACAAACAGCGCCGGCCCCACCCACAAAATCAACGTTGAAGGGGTAACCGGTGGTTCATAAGTGACGAAGTTGCCGTAGCGCGCCACCATATAATCGATGATCTGCTGGCGACTTTGGCCCTGCTTCATCAGCTCATACACTTTCAGACGCATGTCTGCGGCAATCATCGCATTGGAGTCGGCAATGCTGTTGTTCTGACACTTAGGGCAACGCAGCGAACCGGTGAGATCGCGGTATTGTTCTTCCTGCTGTACCGAATCGAACTGGTAAGTATCAATGGCAGCCCACAGGCTGGTGCTGAGCAGAATGCCCGCGACTAACAAAAGCAGTCGTTTCACGCGCCCGCCCCTTTACTGTATTTGTCCCACAACGGTTTCACTTCTTCGTTCCACACGCGGTCATTCATATCGCCCGCGTGGCGATAACGAATAATGCCATGGCCGTCGATCAGGAAGGTTTCGGGTGCACCGTAGACGCCGAGGTCCAGCCCTAACATGCCGTCACCGTCATACAGGCTCAGCGCGTAAGGGTTGCCCAGCGTGTTCAGCCAGGTGACCGCTTTGGTGCGATCATCTTTGTAGTTCAGCCCGACGACGCGAATGCCCTTCTCGGCCAGCGTGTTGAGATACTGATGCTCAGCACGGCATGTCGGGCACCAGGTGGCCCAGACATTGAGCAGGATCGGTTTGCCGTCGGTCAGAACTTGCTGATCGTAGATTTTGCCCGGCTTATCGAGCGCTTCCAGTTTAAAAACCGGTACCGGCTTACCAATCAGCGCCGATTCCAGACGCGTGGGATCATCCCCATTAGCGTTGCGAGACAACTGCCACAACAGCGCGGCCGCCAGCAGCAGAAACAGCACTAACGGGATGAACAGGATTTTCTTGCTCATGCCAGCTCCTCCTGCTGCGCTTTTTTGCGCGAACGATAACGTGGGTCCAGCAGGCACAATAGGCCGCCGACCGCCATAAACACGCCGCCGAACCAAATCCAGCGCACGAACGGTTTGTAATAGATGCGCACCGCCCAGGAACCGTCATCCAACTCTTCGCCCAATGCCGCGTAGAGATCGCGAGTGAAACCACCGCTGATTGCCGCTTCGGTCATCATGGTACGGGCTGCGGTATAGAACCGTTTTTCAGCATGCAGTACCGCTTCAAATTTTCCGTCACGCGTCACATCGATAATGGCGACACCGCCGCTGTAGTTCGGTCCCTGCAAATTGTGTACGTCGCGGAAAATAAAGTGATAGTTGTGGATATCCACGGTATCGCCTGACTTCATGCGCACATCGCGCTCAACGCTGTACTGGGTGCTAAAAGCGATACCCACCACCGTTACGGCAACGCCTAAATGACCCAGCACCATGCCCCAATGGCTGCGGGTTAAATGACGCAGGCCTTTGAAGAAGCTGTAGCGATGGGTAGCGCGCTCGTGCAGTTCCATCAGCGTCAGCAGAATCACCCAGATCGCCATCAGCAAGCCAATCACTGTCATCGCTTCAATGCGGTCCTGCAGCAGCCACGGTAGTGCGATCGACAAGATCAGTGTGACCAGCAAACCGACACCCAGGCGTTTCCACAACTTCTGCGGCTCATCGCGACGCCAGCGCACCAGCGGCCCAATGCCGAGCATCAGCGCGAACGGTGCCATCAACCAGGTAAACATGGTGTTGAAGAAGGGTTCGCCGACAGAAATACTGCCCAGTCCAAGCTGCTTATGGACTAACGGCAACAACGTGCCCAGCAGCACCACCAGCATGGCCGCAATTAACAGAACATTATTACCCAACAGGAAGGATTCGCGTGACCAGGCTTCGCTCTGCACGCGGCTGCGCACCTTGCCACCTTTGATGGCATAAAGTAGCAGCGAGCTACCAATCACGATCACCAGGAAGGCGAGAATGAACATGCCGCGCGCCGGATCGGAAGCAAATGAGTGCACTGACACCAGCACG
This sequence comes from Pantoea folii, assembly GCF_056678875.1. Classification (NCBI taxonomy): domain Bacteria; kingdom Pseudomonadati; phylum Pseudomonadota; class Gammaproteobacteria; order Enterobacterales; family Erwiniaceae; genus Pantoea; species Pantoea folii. The sequence goes on from NZ_JBWXON010000016.1 coordinate 62,104, forward strand.
CCTGAACGCACCAGGAAAGTGCCCAGCAGGCTTAATGAGAATGCCGTGATCGCCAGCAGCACCGTCCAGGATTTGAAGCTACCCCGTTTTTCTGTCACCGCTAGCGAGTGCATCAACGCCGTACCGGCCAGCCATGGCATGAACGAAGCATTCTCGACCGGATCCCAGAACCACCAGCCGCCCCAGCCCAGTTCGTAATAGGCCCACGCAGAACCGAGCACGATACCAATGGTCAGGAAAACCCAGGCTGCGGTGGTCCACGGGCGTGACCAGCGCGCCCATGCGGTATCAAGACGTCCTGCCATCAATGACGCAATTGCAAACGCAAATGCCACCGAGAAACCGACATACCCCATGTAAAGCAGAGGCGGATGGAAAATCAGCCCGATATCCTGCAGCATCGGATTGAGGTCGCTGCCATCAACCGGGAAGTTCGGCAGGGTTCGGGTAAACGGATTCGAGGTGAGCGTAATAAACAGCAGGAAGCCGAGATTGATCATACCCATGACTGACAACACGCGCGCCAGTGCATCCTGCGGCATGCCGCGACTGAAAATCGCGACGGCTACCGTCCAGGTGCTGAGCAACAGCACCCACAGCAGCAGTGAACCTTCATGCGCGCCCCAGGTGGCCGCGATGCGGTAGTAAACCGGCAGTAGGGTGTTGGAGTTGGTGGCGACATAGGCCACGCTGAAATCGTTAACGATAAACGCATGTACCAGCACTACGAAGGCGGCAACGATACAGGCGAACATGCCCCACGCCAGCGGACGTGCCATCGCCATCAAACGTGCATCCTGACGCGTTGCGCCCCACAACGGATAAATACTTAATAGCAGCGCGAGTCCCAGCGCCAGGCAAAGCAGAAAGCTGCCAATTTCCGGCATCATGATTGAGCACCTGCCTGCTGATAAGTCGCTGCAGGTCCTGTGTGGTTTTTCTTCATCGCATCTTCAATTTCTGGCGGGGTGTATTTTTCGTCATGTTTTGCCAGCACTTCTTTGGCATTGACCAGGTTGCCGCTTTCCAGCACGCCCTGCGCCACCACGCCCTGCCCTTCACGGAACAGATCCGGCAAGATGCCTTCGTAACTTACGCTGATCACGCCGTTGGCGTCATACAGCTTGAAAGAGACAGCCAGCGTTTTCGGATCGCGCTTCACGCTGCCAGGCATCACCATGCCGCCGACGCGCAGACGTTGCCCGGTTTCCGGCATCTGATGCGCTTCACCTTTGCCGTACAGAATTTCACTCGGGGTGTAAAACAGGTCAATGTTGGAACGCAGCGCATACATCACCAGCGATGTGGCCAGGCCTAAGCCGACCAAAATCGCGACCACCACATACAGGCGGTTACGACGACGGATATTCACACGGTTTCTCCTGCTGCTTCACTGGCAGCTTTTTTCGACTTGGCCGCGCGAATGCGGCGCTCCCTGGATTGACGCTGGCGAATTTCTGCCAGCAAACGGCGGCGGAACAACAGGGTATGCAGCACCAGACCGAATAAAGGGATTAACGTGAGGATGACGGCGAGCCAGACATAGAAGGCATAGCCGCCCATGGCGAAGAAGTCGCTCCATGATGAGAAAGCCGGTGTCATGCTTTGCGCCCTCCCTGAGCCACATCGATCGCCCATGGACGATGGCGCTCGCTGAACAGGATCAGGTTACGCAGGCGCATTAGCGTCAGCGCGCCAAACACCAGCAGATAACCGAGAATGGCCCAACGCAGCGGCGTCCGCATACTCGGCGCAATTGCCTGCTGCAAAATGCCTGACGATCCCTGATGCAGGGTGTTCCACCACTGTACCGAGAAGTGGATGATGGGCAAGTTAACCACGCCCACCAGAATCAGAATGCCTGCGGCACGACCGGCGGTGCGACGATCCTCAAACGAGTGATAGAGCGCAATCACGCCCATATAGATGAACAGCAGCACCAGTTCCGATGTCAGGCGGGCATCCCAAATCCACCAAGTGCCCCACATCGGTTTGCCCCAGGCGGAACCCGTCACTAACGCGATAAAAGTAAACACCGCACCAATAGGCGCCATCGCTGCCGAAACCAGATCCGCCATCTTCATCTGCCACACCAGGCCGATAAACGCGGCAATCGCCATGGATGCGTAAACGCCCATTGACCACATCGCGGCTGGCACGTGAATGTACATAATACGGAAGCTGTTGCCTTGCTGATAATCGGCCGGTGCAAAGCCGAAGCCCCACACCCAACCAAGCAGCAGCGTTGCCACGCCAAGCACGGCGAACCACGGAATTAAGCGACCGCATAGCTGGTAAAGCCGCTCAGGCTTTGCCCACTGGTGTAACCATTTCCACATTTGCATAGCTCACAATAAAAAAGAATTCGGATACCGGCGGCTCTGGGGCAGCACGGATTAATGCAGACTAATGCGCAAAGCCGCGGCAGTTGCGAACGGCGAAAGTGTTGCGCTCACTGCCAGCATCGCGCCAAGAATTGCCAGATAGCCTCCGATCGGCAATCCCTGACCGGCGGCATCGATGGCCGCGCTGGCAAAGATCAGAACAGGTATCGACAACGGCAATACCAGTAAACTCAGAAGTACGCCGCCACGCCGCAGCCCAACGGTCAGACCGGTGCCAATCGCACCAAGAAAACTCAAGGTTGGCGTGCCGAGTAAAAGCGTCAGCGCCATCGCGCGCCAGCCAGCAAAATCCAGTGACAGCAGGAGTGCCGCCAGAGGCGACAGTAAAATCAGTGGCAAGCCCGTAATCAGCCAGTGAGCAATCACTTTTCCCAGCACGGTGACCGGCAATGGGGTCGGCAGCAAAAGTAGTTGCTCCAGCGAACCATCCAGAAAATCATCACGGAACAGTCGCTCAAGCGCCAGCAGTGAGGCTAACAATGCCGCAACCCACGCCACGCCTGGCGCAATGCGCGCCAGTTGCTGAGGATCCGGCCCGATACCTAACGGAAACAGCGTGATAACAATCAGGAAAAACCACAGCGGGTTAATCACCTCGGCACCGCTGCGAAATGCAATTTTCAACTCACGCTGAATCACGCGACCTAACATCAAGCCCACTCCGAGATGAGGCGGATTTTGCGCACGCGTTCACTCTCATCAGGCAAATCCTGATGGGTAGTCAAAATCACTGCGCCTCCGTTATCGGCATGTTCAGCGAAACGCGCCATTAATTTTTCCACGCCGCCTTTATCAATGGCCGTGAGCGGTTCATCCAGAATCCAGATTTTTGCCGGGCTGAGCCACAGGCGAGCCAGGGCTACACGCCGTTGCTGCCCTGCGGATAACTGCGCAACCGGCACCTCTTCATATCCCAGCAAGTTCACCTGCTCCAGCGCGTCGAAAATCACTTCTTCATCACGATCGCCGTGCCAGAAATGCAGGTTTTCCAGAGGTGAGAGTACCGACTTCACACCAGGATGATGGCCAAGATAGAGCAAGTTTTGATGCCATATTTCGCGCTGCTGACGAATCGGCTGCGATTGCCACATCACCTCGCCCTCTTCTGCCCGGCTTAATCCAGCCAGCAGACGCAGCAGTGAGGTTTTTCCTGCCCCGTTAGGGCCTTCAATTTGCACAATGTCACCCGGTTGCACATGGAAGCTCAGACCATGAAACAGGGTTCGCTCATCACGAACGCATGAGAGATTAATGACTTCGAGCATGAAAGAGGGAATCGCAGCTGTGAAATAAGGCGGGGATAATACCACAATGAATCTGTGGGCCGAAGTCTGTGAGGTAGCTCTCACTTCCCCCAAAGGGGGTATTCGTGCGCATCAGATCAAGGAATTGCGCAAAAAATCGCCTCAGTTAAAATCTTGTTACTCTTAAATTGAATCTTCGTAACATTTCGCTCTTGATAAAACCGTCTACGCTTATTACGCGTTGGCATTATCACCAGGGGAAAACATGAAGCAATCACCATCCATTTCAGAACATGACAATGATGTCGAGAGCGACGAAAAGGACCAGGGGAAAGAGATAGAAGTGGATGAAGATGCCCTGCCCTCACGGGCTGCTGCCATTCATGAAGAGATCCGCCAGGATGGCGAGAAAGAGCTAGAGCGCGACGGCATGGCCATATTATGGTCTGCCGTGGCTGCTGGGCTCTCCATGAGCGCTTCGCTGATGGCCAAAGGGATTTTCCATGTGCATTTGGCCGATGTGCCAGGCGGTTTCCTGCTGGAGAATCTGGGTTATACCTTCGGCTTTGTCATCGTCATTATGGCGCGCCAGCAATTGTTCACTGAAAACACAGTTACTGCGGTATTACCGGTTATGCACAAACCCACTGGCGGTAATTTCATGCTGTTATTGCGTCTGTGGGCCATAGTGCTGGCAGGAAATTTGATCGGTACGGCGCTCGGCGCATTGGCGTTTAATCATATGCCGATTTTTGACGAGGCAACTCGCCAGGCCTTCACCGTGATTAGCGAAAAGGTGATGGACAACTCCCCCAGCGAAATGTTTGCCAATGCCGTGATTTCAGGTTGGATTATCGCCACCATGGTCTGGATGTTCCCTTACGCGGGCGCGGCCAAAATCGTGGTGATTGTGATGATGACCTGGCTGGTTGCCCTCGGCGATCTGGCGCATATCGTGGTGGGTTCAGTAGAAGTGCTGTATCTGGTGTTTGCCGGCACACTGCCCTGGCAGGAGTTTCTCTGGCCGTTTGCGCTGCCTACCCTGCTGGGAAATATCACCGGCGGCACGTTGATTTTTGCACTGATTAGCCATGCGCAAATTCGCAACGATATGAGCGAGGCGGCGAAGGCCAAAGCGAAGGCGGAACAGAAGCGCAAAGAGAAAGCGCAGAAGAAACAACAGTGATCTGTGGCACGACATTGTTGATAGATTGAGCAAACAGGATTTACACGGTTAAATTCTGCTGGTCGGTACGCTATACTGCGCGCCGCGTCTCCTTAGTTAAATGGACTAAGTGAGAATTTAATTTAACTTCATGTAATACATCATTTTTTATATTGAAATAAACAAAATCGAGTACACTTAAACGTACTCGATTTCTTTCTTTATATATAGATAGCTTTTGCTCTATAGCTCGCTGATTGTTATTAGCTCTAAAGTTAAATACGCTTCAACCGATAAGTATTACCAATTAGATAACGGTTTGTGGTTCCTGTAGAGTTGCACAACCTTGATGCTAGGTAGGGCGTCATACATGACAACAACAGTTTACGATTATAATCGACGCATTCTGGCTTCAGATTCCAGGTGGTCGGCAGTCTGCACTCTGCAAGATGGCGATTATCTGATTTATGCAGACGACACAGGCTTTCATAAGATTGCAATGCGCCCAGGCGCATCATTGATCCTTGCTGGCGATGGGCAGTTAATATCTGAGTGGAAAAGATGGTGGCAACAACCAACTATCTCCAGCGATAACATGCCAGAAGTTGCGATCAGTGAAATTAGACTCGTTTCGGTAATGATTATCTCTGTTTCTGGAGATATTCTTTTTGATGCGGGCCCAAAAAAGGTTTTGCTTGATACCCAAACGCAGGGTTTCGTAGGTATTTTCTCTGGCTCCGGAAAGGATTATGCAGCAGAGTGTTTCGACAGAAATCGTTGCTTCCGGACTGCTGTAGAAACAGCCAAAAGCCAAGATGTATGTAGTGGTGGCCAGGTTATGTTTTCAGACATATCTATGGGGCATCACAACTTGCATGATGAAAATTATGACTATAATAGTGTCATCACCGCCATCCATGATAGGGGGATGATTATGAAAATTAATAACTTAAATATGCCAGCTAACGATTCATCAGTAACGAACCTGAGTGCTCACCATGAAGCTGACTCCGTCAAGAAGGCTCTCAAATCAGGTTCAATCCGTGCTTGCGCACCATCTGGTGATTCGCAGTTCCGCTGGACAGAAGCTCGCGTGAACCGCCTGAAAAATGCTATTGATTTAGTTGCTCAGATCGAAGAAGAAATGAAAAGCTAGTTTTCAACATGACGCATGAAAAGCAGCCCAGGTGGCTGCTTTTTTTATGCCCTAACTGACTCGTAGCCGCTTCGCTAGCTTTTCACGATAGCCAACCTATCATCTAATTGTCACTTCTACTTCCCTGTGTTGTTGACCTGCTCTCATTGGAGATGTTTGGCATAGGATTGTGCCTAGCCCGGTCAGCCACCACTACCGGGCTTTTTTGTGTCAATGGTCTACATTATTCACTGCTACATAGGAAAACGTGGAGGCGAGCATGCGATATCTTCTGCTGCCAGGTCTTACTACTGCTCTGATTATGGTGATTGTTTTTTTGATGCAGACACAATGGAGTCCCATGCCGTGGTGACTCGACGCATCACGGCAGGCCAAGAAAAACTATAAAAGATTACGCTGAACTCTCCGCACAGGCTGAACTCAAGGGCATCCTGTGCTTTTTTTTGTTCGTGGCATGGTAATTCCACAACACCATACTAAGCTCAATCGGTTCCCGTTCCCCACGGGACGCCATCAATTGCAGGCATATCATTTGCCGCCCGGTGTCCACTGCTCCGGGCTTTTTTGAAAGCTTCAAATTGGTGATCCATCCTGTTCATGTATTGCAGTAACTTCATGCGTAACGACTCCCACAACGGCCACATCCTCAAGCAGGTCATCTTGCAGCGTCAGGCCGTCATCCGTGATAATCCGGCTAGGGTGCAGATAAGCGTGACCCCATTCATAGAGGCCGGACATGTCGAGCAGAACAGTATCGCCGTTCTGTGGACGCCGCTTCTCATCAACTATGCAGCTCCGACCTTTCCACTCCACCAGGTAGCAGGTCGTGCTGGTTGCCATGACCTTTTGAACCGGCAGTGTCATCTCGCTACTGGCAGGTCCGAATATCGAGTGGTGTATGCCGGAGACAACATTTCCCGCTTCATTGCCCACGCTTTCTGTGTGCCCTGTCCTGCGAACCATAATTTCCCCTTACCGCTTTGGTTGAGGCCGTCGACAACGCGCATCAGCGCCTCGCTGTTGGCCTGTGGTTTATGCTCGTCAAAGAGATTGAGTTGCGAAACGCCTTGGCTGAAGAAGTCGCCAAGCATGACACCGGCTTTCATGTAGCGCCGGTCTTCCAGCCAGATGCGATCGAGCATCTCCATTGCCACCCGGATAATGTCGCGTGTGTCATTGGATGGTGTCTGTAGACTACCCATGGCCTGATTGCCGTAATACATTTCGTTCACCGCGTGTGGGCTGGTACGGACAAACACAGCCACCTGGCGGCAGAACTGGCGTTCGCCCCGCAGCTTCTCAGCGGCACGTTCTGCATAAGCGCAAATGGCCTGGCGCATTTCCATGTAATCGGTGATGCGTGATCCAAAGGAGCGCGAGCACACAATTTGCTGCTTGGTCGGCGCGAACTCTTCTATCTCAAGGCAGGGTTCGCCGCGCAGTTCCCGCACCGTTCTTTCCAGTACCACGTTGAAGTGCTTGCGGATGATGTATGTGCTTTGCTCGGAGAGGTCTTTGGCCGTGACGATCCCCATAGCGTTCAGCTTTTTGCTGATGCGTCGGCCAACGCCCCAGACATCTTCTACCTTGACCAGCGCCATAAGTTTCTTCTGCCGATCTACATTTGACAGGTCCAATACGCCGCCAGTCTTGGTCCACTTCTTCGCTGCGTGATTGGCGAGCTTTGCCAGCGTCTTAGTTGGTGCGATACCCACGCCCACAGTAAGGTGAGTTTCCTGCTTAATGCGCGCCCTCACCCGGCGCCCGAAATCTTCCAGTGGCTCAATGCGGCTGATGCCATCGAGGCACATGAACGCCTCATCAATCGAATAGATTTCAACGGATGGCGCCATATCCTCAAGCGTTGTCATTACCCGATTCGACATGTCAGCGTACAACGCATAGTTGGAACTGAAAATCTGCACGCCATGCCGCCTGAAATCGTCCTTTAGCTTGAAGTACGGTGCACCCATAGGGATATCCAGCGCCTTTGCTTCTGCCGAACGGGCTATCACGCAGCCATCATTGTTCGACAGGACGACAACCGGTTTTCCACGCAGATCAGGACGAAAAACTGTCTCACAGCTGGCATAGAACGAGTTCACATCAACCAGAGCGAACATCACATCCCACCGTTTGGATTGAACACCTGGAACACGCGTTCATCGCCATCTGAGGTTGAGATGTCGCGAAAAGTGGTCGTGTGTGTCTCTATCCACTTATTGGCAGCACGCAGCGTGTGGTGCCAGTTCATACGGTCGAGTTCTTTCACAAAGTCGAGTGTGCTGATGGTGAATCGGCCCTCAGTATCGCGCTTAATCGCCTGCCTGAAAGCCATCATGATTTCGTAGTCGCGGGGCATGGTGCACCCTCCGATAGTTACTGTATATGCATACAGTATTATTGATCGGTGAAACTGATCAAGCGGAAGGTGATGCTATTTTGGTAACCTAGTGATAATAAATGACTTTAATAAAATATCATCTCTAACGTATGTAGCAGACAACGACAACTATGAATGAAATTAAGCAGGCTAGTTGAATGATTAACATGAGCCATTGCAAGCAATAGAATTTCATAGCAATGCGGTGCGCTGAAAGGGTTTCGTTCACTCCTTCATTAGATTTTTTGAAAACTTTCTTGCGTAAAAATTTAGGGAAGCATGAGCTTAGTCTTTCTGAATATCCTTCATTTATAACCTTAACAAAGTCGAAATCATCTGGGTATTCATCACCTCTTTTTTGAAAGTATTTTTCTAGTAGTTCGATAGTATTATTGTATGCAGCCAATATTCCGATTGATTGCATGAAACAAGCCTTACCAGCAACACCGAACACAATTGATATGGCTAACAAAATCACACTTGATATAAAAGCACCATGAGTAAAGCTTTTTATAATGTCTTCAGCGTGGGTTATCAGCGTTGTTATTACAGCACCACCCCCTATCATCAGCCACGACGAGAAATTATCTAAATACTTTGAGGCACTTAAAATTCCATGTACACCTTCTCTTACCATATCATCAAGGAAATCGTCTTCTTTCGCACGTTGCATTCTGTCTTCTCAGTTGTAAATGTTCTTTTGTATGTCACATTTTAACAATCAGCAAGTTATCACGGCAATTTAATTTGATATATTGAAATTTGGAGGTGTATATGTGGTGGGTAGTTGGTGCGGTAATGATTGTGGTGATAGCCGCCTTCCTGGTGATCCGGTCGGCGGCTAAGGATGTTGATGGGGATTATTAATTATCTGATAAGGCAAAGAGCAACTGCATATCCTTTTGTCGCATCATACTCACTTCTAATTTCCATGCAGCGCATCTTCGTCTGCGAGGCTGATTTAGTACCTAACCCAGCTGTTTCAGAAGGTTCAACATAGCTGTCAACTCCAACAGTCTGATCCACTCGCACGTGAACTTCACCAATTAGCGCTACAGGCGTCCATTCATCGCGGCGTTGAGACCGTGGGGTTTGTTCTTGCGTTGCGTCAAAGTCAGGGTTTTCAAGCTCTTTAATGACGGTTGCAGATACCCACCCCCCCTCTCCATTATTCAATGTTTCGTCCCAAGATGATTCAGGGTCGTTAACTTCTCCCATGATAATTTCGCCGAATTCATCACGCTGGTAGCGATCGGCCCAAGTGAATTGAGAGTCACCAAAGAGAATGGCGTAAGTCCGCGAGTGGGCGCTGTACTCAACATCACCTTTTTTCGCTAGCCGAACATTTCTGCCTTCCCACGCAACCAGAGAGCCAACAGGAATTGCCACCGCTTCAATGTTCTCGAACATTTTCGCTAAGTCGGTGAAGGTTGTGTTCTGGGTCAGGGTGCCAGCGATATTCATGTTTCCGTTTGTCAGCATCTCCAGTTTGATATTAGCTGTCGCTGCTGATCCGCTTGCTGCATCGCCATATACAAGGCTTCTTACATTACGAGGTGAAACCCGGCGTCCAAATAAAACGCATCCTGTTAACGCAACAGAAGAGTTGTTCCCTGCAAGAATCGCGCTGGCTGCGCCCGCGGATGTTATTGTGTTCCCACCACCACCTAAAATCACAGACTGCGCTCCAGCGTTGCTGCTGGTATCTGTGCCAATGTTTACCGCGTATTGACCAGAGGTGTTTGAAGCATTGGACCCAATGTTTCCAGAGCGATTCGCCTTGGCTGCGCAGTTATTTGTACCCAGGTTAAAACTCACTTCCCCATAGGTTACGCAGCCGTTCGCTGTCGCTATGTTTGCAGAGTAATTGCCTGCATCACGGATCGTTGCCTGCACTACATCGAATAAATCGCTGGTTGTAGTGCTGTAGCCAGCACCAGCGGTTGTAACGTTGACGGCGATGATCGCGCCATTAGTGTCAATCGTGCATGTTGCAACGGCGGTAACTGTTGGGGCACTCATGCGGTCATAAAAAGCTACTACCGCGCCGCTGCTGTATCCTGTGCCTGCAGATACGATTGTGACTGCTGCAATCGTACCATCGCTGTTTACCACCGCTTTCAGGACGGCTCCGCGACCACCACCTGCGTATGCATCAACGCTGGCAATATTCACTGAGTGGAATGATGTGGCCCAACCCCGACGGCTTCCAAGGTTAACGCCCGTCTCACCAGTTACATGTGAGGTGATCGAGCTGATATTTGAGCCACGAAAACCACCATCTACACGGCAGTCCTCAGAGCCAATATTTACCGACTGCGGCACTGTAGCCCGGCACTGGCGAGCTGAATAGTTACCCGACACGTTTCCGGTGGCATAGCTGTAAATTGAACCAAGGTTAACCGCCCTGGCTGGCCCTGCTGCCCGGCTATTCTGTGAGGCGATATTTACGAAAAGAAATTTGTTGGAACGACCGGAAATCTGATAATCACCCGTAAGTGGGTTCTGATACTTCGCCTCATATGCACCGGTATCAGTGGTCGAGGCAATAACATCCCCACCTGATGGCTGCTCAAGGGTGACGTTCGCCCCAGTGTCTAATGATGGTGTGATAAAGCGCCCATTCACATAGGAGTTACCCACTGGCGGCGTTGTAACGTAATACGCCTTACCTGCAAGGTTGATAACGCGGCCGGTGATTTCGGCTTCCAATGCAGCGAAGCGCACTGTGTCATCTGTCACCCCATCTGCTGAGATGCCGCTAATGTCGAGCGCAGAGATAGCATCATTGTTTTTCTGGTGCTGGGTTCGTTGTGCACCGAATGAAAATGAGACCTGCACTGCCAACATGGCATCACCGAAGGCAGCATCAAAGCTCGCGAGATTGGCACGCACCGCTGCGTCACCCACGCTAACCCATTTCCCGGTACCAATGCCTCCCGCTGAATCTGGTGTAGAGCCAGAGGGAACCACCACAGGCTGACTCCAGTCACCATCCCAACGGTAAAACTCCCCATTACTTTCCCACTGCAGGACAGAGTTAGGAGTTTCCAGAGTGGCCCCTAGCTCAAAAGAACGCACGGTTATGTAGCCGTACTTGATCATTGACTGATTTGCATCGTAGTCGATACCGGCCAGGCTGCGACGCGTTCTGTCAAACCTGTCTTTCCATGTATGCTCAGTACCGTTTACAGCATCATCAAGGCCTTGCGCGTTGTCATATAAATCTTTCGCAGCAGCAGATCCAAGCGGGTTGCCTGTGTTGTAAGTGCTCATAGGGGCCTCATAAAAGAGAAAACCCGCCGAGGCGGGTTATAAATTCAGGCTACGTCGCCGGGGTAATTGGCGTCATCGTAAGCGTAAAATGCATCCTGGTATTCGGAGGCGGTAACCTGACAGGTGCCGTCAGATTGGGGAGATATTTCTGCGACGATGGCGTCATAACCATGACGCGAGGATGAACAGAAAATCAGGCGCGGTGGCTCTACTGCCGGATCATCCATTATCCACTCGTCATAATTAAGCACACTGACCAGTGGCAGCGTCAGGGTGTAATCATCTACACGCGTTGGTGTCAGTAATTGCGTTGCCGTTCCATCTTGCAGACGCAAGAACACGCGAGGGTTGCTGAATGTCCAGTCAAGCGGTTCGCTCACTTCCAGCGTCAGTACTGAGCCATTAAGCGAAGCATCAACCACCAGGCAACTTATGGTGTCGTTGCCCGGTATGTCATCGGTCAGCACCAACCGGTCCATGTAGTTGTAGCAAAGCGCATCCATCTCGGTGCTGGTTGTGTGCGTCAGGCGCTGATTTTGATACTTCATCAGGCGGCGCATGCCGATGCGATAAGCCCTGTCCTGATCCAAAACGCCATCCAGTGTGTAACTTTCCACCTTTGATGGCGTCGGGTTGCCCTCCATGCGGCATTGCACAGTCTCCTCTGCCCACGTGGTGCCGTTGATGTAGGTCACATCCACACCATCGTAATCATCCTGAGACGGTACCGAGAACGCAGTTTGCAGCGCCTCAGTGGTTTCCTGAGGGGTTATTACGCCAGTCCATGCTTTAATGCCCTCACGCCCAGCAGATGCCAGCCCGTCAGACAACAAGAAGTACCCCATTCCTGCGTTGGTTATCTTCTGCAGAATATCCAGTGCAGAGGTGCTGCTGTCGTTGGCCTCGAAATCGAATGTCTCCCCGCGTGGCGTCCAGTAAGTGCTCTCCAGCGCAGTGATTGTTTCGGTGTCGATGTTGTCCATGCCCAGGCTGGTCATGGTGTGCATCAGCGCGCCACTGATAGATCGTGACGGATAGCCATCATAAAGCCGGGTTGCCTCCACATTGACGCGGCGATCGGACTGGCTGGCAAGCCTGTTCCCCGTTCTGACTGTCAGCGCAATGGTGGTGACACCTGCGTAAGACGTAGGACGCTTAGCCAGCCGAGAGCGCATTGCCTGCCAGTAAAGGTTGTTGACCGTTTTTGACCCACCGATTTTAGTGGTACGGCGAACACGAACTTCATACTGCGCATCTGTGAGCCCGCTGATTCGCTTTGTGTATCCATGGCCGTTAGCCGTCTTCCCTTTGAAGTCATAAGTTACCTGACTCCATGCGCCGCCAGTGGATGCATTTCGGTACTGAACCAGACAGCGAACGGTATGGGACTGACCATCCCCGTTGTTTTTGTACTGGATGTGTCCGTTAGGGAAGATGAAGTTATTTTCGATAACCGTCGTGGTTTCGCCGTCCGGGCAAGCCAGGAATGGGCCCAACCAGTTCTCGGCATCGTTATCGCCTGAGACCGAGGCGTCCAGTATCGTGCGGCTGTTAAATCCGGGCCAAGAGGGATCGACAGTGGTTGAACCATCATCTGTGGCCAACAACCTACCTACACTGATTGTGGTGTCATCGACCGCGGTAATGATGAATTGCCCTGCACCATACATGATGGAAAGCCTTTCGGTACCAGTCGGAATACCAGTAAAAGCCTTTCCTGTAGCCGAGGTGTAAGCCAGGGTGATGTGAGCCTGTACGCCTGCCGCGCCCCCGCTCGATGCTGTGCCGGGAGCGTTAACCGGGCTGTCGCCAAACACTGCTACTGGCAGCGTAGAGTTAACGATGGTGTCACCGCTATAAGGGCTGCTTTTCTCCTGAATCACCACCTTGCCGGAGCTGTCGATCGCCACCAGACCAGAACCAGTAAGCGCATCGGTAATCGCCTCTATAAGGCCACTCATATTCACGTAATTGGTGACAAGGTTCACCGTGTATGTGAAACCCTGCCAAGTGATAGTGAACGTATAGCTGCTTGTCGTGAAATCGTAAGTCGATGGCGCAGCATTAGCCGTGATGCTTGCAGCACTGCCGCCTACACCGGGTACCGGTTCAACTTCTTCGGTATAGGATGCGATGAACAAGTCATAACTGTTGTCGTTGTAGGTCAGCGTTATCGGCATGCCTACCACAGGCACCAACTCGGTGAAATCACCATAGATGACGTTATAACCGTTCGCATTGCTGATCACATAACTGTCTGGCGCAACCACCGTCAGAACGGTGCCTTCAACCCATGAAGTTGGTACGCTGACATCGTCGTCATCGTCGCCGTTCTCTTCCGTTACGCCAATCAGAGTAATTGTGTTGCCATCAAACAGAATGGCGTCTGAGTTGACATATACGCTGCCGGGCGCTGTTGAGTTGGTATCCAGACCGGAACCGCTCGCGGTACCACCAACCTCAGTTGATGACCACCAGTTTTCTGAGCGGGAATCGGCAGACACTGTGGCACCAGGTGCGTAGATGGTGTAACTCACATCACTGCCAAAACTTGCAATCGGCGTAGCGCCAATGCGTATGCCTGACGCAGGGATGTTGAAGTTACCAACGCCGATGCAAAGAAGCATGCTGGTGCGAAACACTTCCGGATCATCGGCATCAAAGCGCGAAATTGGCTGAACCACGTAATCTGGATAGACGCGGTATTTACCGAATACCTCACGGATCGGGTCGCCCAAACTGACGTTGTTGGCTTTTGCTGGGTTCAGGTCGAGAGAATCGCCAGTGGCCTGACTGGAGCTGCCAGTATCCAGCGTGCTTACCATGTAAATGGAGTAAGCCGCAGCTGCCGCCGCGATCGCCACAGCGGCCCATGCAATCAGGGTTGCGGCTGACACGCCCTCGCCCGGTACCGGATAGATGCAAACATTACTGTCTGGGGTGATCACAAACTTGCCCCATCGCTCTGGCGCCAGGCCAATCCCATCAACGTCGATAGTGATTGGCTGAGCAATATCGGTTCGAAACCCGGTCACGTTCTCATAAAGCCAGCGCTCAATAGTGAGCTGATCATGCTCATGCGTTTCGAGTGGCTCACTCGGTAGCCGGGATGGATAAATGCGGATCGTCACTGGTAATACTCCACGCGCGCGTATTGCCGCTCAAAACGCCGTAAGGGAAGGATGGTTACGTTTTTCTTTGGGTTAGATTCAATGACGTGCAAAAGCCCGTTGAGGCGCACGACGATACCGAGGTGAATAATCATCTTCCCCCGGTAGCACGCCGCCACAGCGCCTTCCGTTGCCTCGCATTGAGTGACATTTTCACGAAATCCAGTGCAGGCAGCGTGCATCTTATCCCCCTCTTTGATCACACCCTCGAAAGCCGGCCATTCTGACAGGCCGAGATCACGCCGAACTTCATGGACTAGCCCGTAGCAGTCGAGCACCGGAAACACGCGACCGCCCATCTGCCAGATGACAGAAAGGTATCTATCGATGTTGAGCATTGAAAAACCTCAGGCGATGTAACGTAGACCGGGGAAGAAGTTGAGGGTGTATCGATAACGTGGCCACGCCGTATCGAGCACATTCATGTAACCAGCGGTTATCTGCACCTGCGTAGAGGTCCAGTAGCCTGATTTGATGATGAGCGAGAACGGGCGTTCTGCCGGTGCGCTAAGGTCATCCGAGGTGAAGCAGCGGCAGGTCAGTTGAGAGCTTTCAATTACCGGCAAAGCCTTGCGGATAGCGGTCGAAACTATGCCGGTGATGTTGCTGATGGCGAATTTCAGATCCTGAGTGCCGTCGGAATTTCTGGCTGGCAGGGCAAGGTCGATACCGCAAGCAATAAAGGTAACAGTAGAGCCATCCTCAAGCGTCGCAGTGATATCATCGAATCCCTTCGTCAGCCAGAATGTCTGCTCGCCAACATCGATTTGAAGGGTATCAATGATCACCTCCTCGCCCGATGAAGCATAAAGCCGGTCAAGTACAGTCATGCTTCGGGCCACTCCCTGTTCATAGCCAAATCAATAATGCTCTGGTTAACAACCAAATCAGGGAATTCCCCCCAGCCTGGAGGAAGTATTGGCCTTTCCCAGAGTTCCAAGGTTGCTGAGTATTGCCAGTAGTTACCGCTCTGAAGCGTTGGGCCTTCATAGATATCGACAAATCTGCACACATAAACTTCGATTCCCAGAGGAGTGCGAAGCTTCATATTGAACCAAGCCGCACCATCTGAAATAACATCCCGGTACCACACCTCATAAAGTTGGCACTGAGCATCGTTATCAAACATCCAGACCACCTTGGCCTGAGTAGGAACTGATGTGTACTGGCGTCTTTGTCTGGCTCTCCCGGAAGATAACTGAGTTCTCAGTAATGGGCTTATTGGCTGGAAGCCATACCCGTCCTGAAGAGGTAAGCTCAGATATTCATGCGGATAACTCAAGTCAGTTTGCTTGGGCATTATCTTACCTTCCTCCCCGCATTGGTATTTGTCATCAAAGCCTTGTGAAGATTGCCCTGACCAGACGCAACTGAATTGACAGCCATTTGATATCCCCGCTTAGCTCCTTCATCAGCCGCTTTTCTCACTAACTCAATAGTTGAGTCAGATGGATTTCCATTGATGGGGATACTTATTTGAGGGCTGTATACGCTTGGCCCGGTTGATTGATTTGCAACACGATCAAGTGTGGCGTCGAGCTTAGCGCTCGTTTGTGCCGTGGTGACACGCTCGCCTTTTTGCAGAAGCCAGGTGCCTGTTTCGGGAACAGCATCTAAACCATCATGAGCCATACCGAGTAGAGATGAGGCTGAAACAGCGGCCACCAGCGGTTCTGTAACGGCTGCTGCTGTAGCCATAGCAGCAGGAGCCAATGCAGGTCCAATAATTGGGATTGCAGCAGTGGAAGCAAAGGCACTGATCTGAGCCATTAGTGACATAGCCTGAGCATTAGCAGTCATCATGGATGCTGCTGACGCTTGCCCGGTCTTGCCTACCACCAGCTGAACAGCCTGATATACCAGCCACTGAGCAGCCATTTTCACCAACGTTTCAATGACTGTTTTACCAAGGTCTGAAAAAACGTTTTTGAACACATCACCAAGTGATTCTGTCCCATAGATCAGCCCTTCAAGATTTTCAGCAATTGAGTCAGTTGCCCCGCCCAGAATTGAGGTCATGGCATCGCCAGCCTGCTGATAATAATTCGATGACTCATCTACGAAATTAGCCAGTGAATTACTAATGCCATCGGACCAATCATCCCTTTGCTCGTCAGATGACTTATAAAAATCCTTCTGAATTTCCAACCGCTCATCTAATGCCTTTTGAAGTGCCTCAGTCTCCTGATCGTAAAGTGATTTAGAAATATCACCTGACTGATACTGGCTTTGGAGATCACGCTGCTTATCCAAAAACTCTTTCTGGATGTTCAGCATTTCTTTCAGGCGATCACGCTGAGTGTCGCCAAGGCCAGCACCCTGCGTTTCAACGCTTAAATCAGAACGTGCGTTATCATTGCCAGCCTTTAGATTTGCTACGAATGCAGCGACTTTCGCATTATCTTGATTAGCTTTTTTCAGTGCATTCAAGCGGTCAATTTCAATTGCAAGGGATTCAAGCCGCTTTTTCTGCGTCTCGTTTAACCCCTCCAACTTGCCGTCGGCAATATCGAACTGAAGCTTCTGCTGCTCCGTCACCACATTTACTTTCTTACCTGTGGTGTCGATTAATTCAATCTGGCGCATATAGCTGCGCTCAGTTGCTTTAAATGCAGACTGAAGCTTGGCGGCATCAGTGTCTTTTTTTGGTTTTGTGGGCTTGCCGTTTGTCTCGCCGGGGGCCAGTCCAAAATCCAGTAATGAAGATGCCGTGCCGCTATTAATGTTGTCTGGCACCTGAATATTGTTAGATTGCTTTTTTAGCTGCGCGAGGCGTTCAGTTAGGCCTGAGATTTCATCAGACACAGCCTTAACGCTATCATCTTTGCCAAGTATCCAGCCGAGGAACGTCTGGCTCCCGTCATACATACCATCGCCACGATCCTTGATTGTGCTGCTAAGGTAATCAATTCGGGACTGAATCTGGTCTGGATTATTCATGTCTACGCGATTACCCAGCGCAGCCATTCTGTTACCTGATGACTCTGCAAGCTTACCTGCGCCAGCAGCCGCTTTAATCAACCACCCAGCAAGTTGTGCAACTTCGCTAACGAGATTTGCTATCCCTTGAAGTACCTGAGGATCGGTAAGAACGTCATGGATATCTGAAAGCGAATTATTCAGCGGGCTAAGGTCAACGTGAGCGAGACCTGCCGAAATCTCCATTTTCAGGCCTTTAACCTGCGCTTCCATATCCTGAAAAAGGTCATTCACCTTAATCAGGTCGTCAATCGACTGCGGGTCTGGCGCAACACCATAATCTTTTGCCAGTTGGATGAACTGGTTCAGCTTTGCGTTGTTGTTGTCGAACAGTGGTAATAGCTTGGAGAGATCATTACCCAGGCTTTCAAGGATGGTTACTTTGCCTGCGTTGGTGCCAATCTTCCCTAAGGCTTCGCCGATAGCCAACATCTGCTTATCAGGTGATACCTTGGATAGTTTCTCTGCCGATAATCCGAGTGAATTAAGCGCATCAACTGCTTCACCAGACTTATTAAGAACAGCATCACCAATCTTGTCGCTGAGGTCTTTGAAGATGTCTGCCATGTTGTCACCGGCGACACCTGCCTTTTCTGCGGCAAACTGCCATGCCAGCAATTCTTGCGTGGACATTTTCAGCGATTTTGCCCACTGATCAGTGGCGTTAATCTGCTCAGAAGTTGACTTCAGTAATGCAAAACCTGCTGTGCCTGCAGTAATTGCCAGAGTCTGCACCGCTGCACCTGCAGCAAGAAGACCCGAAGCGCTTGCGGCCGCATCTTTTTGCACTTGCTTTGCCCAGTCGGAAGAAGCGCGCTGAGCCTTATCCATCCCAGAAACGAAGCCGCCCACTTTGGCGATCAAATCAATAGTCAGTGTGCCGAGTGACTTGCTGGCCATAAAAACTCCGGGCAATAAAAAACCCCGCCGTAGCGAGGTTTAATGAGTTAATCAGTTCGGGGTGGGCGGCGGCGTATATGCCTTTACACCCTGCTGATAAATCTTTTGGGTATTTTCCATTATGTCGTCAGACAAGGTCTGCTTACCCCACTTCGTGACCTTCCCATTAACGAAGGTCACAACCAGCCTGTCTTGAGCCAACTGCTCGTTATCGACAGGTGTAAAACCAACCATGACCGGGTTCCAATAAATCCAACGTTCACGATCCTGATTAACGTCTGTTCTGCGAGGCTGTCCCATTACCGTCTGTACTGACTGTTTAGACATACCCAAAGATAGATCGAGTGACTTTTGGTTATAGTCAATTCTGTTGGCACAACCAGAAAGCATGAGTAGTGATGCCAAAATCAAAAAAAATCGCTTCATATTAAGTCCCTATTAAATGTTCAGAGGAATCTTAAATTATTTTTCTGATTTTTAAACCGTCATGCCCAAGTTTTCATCGCTTCATTTAGAGAGATCGGATTGGTTGATGAGGGTTTCTCGCTGAAATGTGGCGTGAAGTCAGTAATGTTGAATGGTGGGGAATTTTTGGCCCTGTTTACATTAGCGATGGTGCTTGCCATTAATCCTGCCGCCCACTCAGTGCGCATCATTGTATTGAAACTGCCAACGCGGTTGCGGTAGCGAGCCCATAATTGGAATTCACGATAGCTTAGATTTTCTCTGGCCTCAGCTATCGTTCTTCCACCAATGCCATTTAAGACTAGCTCGCACCAGAATTCGTCTTCTTCACTGAGTTTGAACTCTTTCCCAGATCATTGACCTGCTGAATTGCTACAAGTAGCGCTACGGTAAGCGCACCATCTAATGCGCCTCTGTCAGGATCAGCCTCTCCAGTAATGTCGGCTGGCGTAAATACAGGCTTACCATCCTCATCACAAATTGAGGCCGCAATACGACCAGCAACACCATCTACTTTACCAACAGTTGCTAATACGTCAGAAGTTGCTGCGTGATATCCCATAGGACGTACAAAGACTGTTGCTTTGATCTCTTCACCGCCCTGCTTCCAGCTAATTTCTTTCTCAACTGGACGCCCGGTGAATGCGCCTGCTGTTTTCAGTGACTCTAAGGTTAACTTCATAAGATGGTCTCTTATTTGGGGCCGTTAAGCCCCATTGAATTATGCAACTGCTTTTGGCACCCATACTGCAGAGCCGGAACGCTGGATAGATGCGGAAGAAGAAACTACGGTGTTGGCCGCGAAATCAAACGGGAAGTCGGAGACGTAGCCTTTGAAAACAAACCAGGTGCGGCTGTCGGGAAGCACCAGGCCATCAACAGCACCACTTGCGCCTTCTGCAGCAGCAGTGGGTGATGCGGTACCATCAGCCCAACCTATGGCGAATGTAAGGTCTTGATCACCTTCATCATCAGAAATTGACAAGTTATAAAGCATTACGTGGCTGGTATTTTTTGGATCAGCGTTCAGTGTCAGTGAGGCTGCTCCGGGAGTACGCAGACCGCGCTTATAAGTACGGTCAAACTTTTCAGAAAGACAGGTATCTTCAATCTGGTCGGCTGGGCTGCTACCCGGTGAGAATGCAGTGATGCATTCCACTTCGCTCACCGCGCCACTGGCGAGCACGAAAAGCTGCGTGCCTTGCGTCAATACAGACATGGTTATCTCCGGTCATAAAAAAACCGGCACATGGCCGGTGGGTGAATAATTCAGTTATCGCGGGACTATCCAGTCGACATCAAATGAATAGCGGTACCGCTTAGTTTCGTTATCTCGGGTTTGATCTCCCCATCGGGTGATGTAAGCGTGTGACTCAATCGCATCGCGTAGCGCTGCAGCGACAGCAATCGCTTCATCAGGGGTATCGGCATAAACATCCACCTGCAGCGTGAATGAGTCGGCATCGGGACGCTGGCCCAGATAATTCTCAGGTTCACCGTTAATGTTTTGCCATACCGCGTAGGGATAGTTGACATCATCATCCTGCTGACCAAACGGATACAGGCGCAGGCTGTCACCACCAATCAGTGAATTAACTTCAGGACTGGCGCTGCAAACAGGAAAAATAGGTGCTATCACGGTGAATGCCCTTTCTTACGGGCGCGTTTAATTGCCCGGTCAATTGCCAGTTCGTACTCAGTGCCAAATGTCGTCACTACCTGGTCAATACTGCTTTCAGCAGCCGGACGCATGAAAGGCTGCGCTTTCATCTTCTCGGTGCCGAATTCAAGTAGTCGCCAGTGAGGTGTGGGAGCATTCGCACTTTTGTCAGGGTGTTTCTGCAGAACCGCGCCATGCGCTACGCCAATGCGAAAGCCAAGGTTGCCTGTTTGCTTAAACAGCCTGCCGTTCCAGCGAAGCGCAACGTTATCGGCAATGCTTCTGCCTGTTGAGGTGTCATCCAGTTGGCGGGCATTAGCCTTGGCTTTATCAACGATGACATTCCCCGCGCGGCGTAAAGCTGCTCTTCCACCCTTACGGCGGAGGTCATCGCTGATTTCATCCAGTTTGCCGAGTAAGGAATCCATGCCAGTAAGGGTGAAATCAACACCATCAGCCATCGTTAACTCCCTCCGAGCAAGGCAGTGTCAGATAATCACGCCCGCTTTTGTCGTCAGCCAGTACGCCTTCTATGTTGAAAATCTTACCGCCGTAAACGATGCGGTGTTTGGCTGTTACATCACTGCGAAAACGGATGGTGATGCGCGTTGTGACCTGACTCTGGGTCGCCTGTGCTGCCACAAACTCTCTCGCCGAAAGCGGCGCAACTTCAGCCCACAGCTTTGTTACTTCCTGCCATGAGTTGACGACTGCGCCCGTAGAGGGATTTTGGGTTTTTACTGGCTCCTGAAGCGAGACTCGGTGGCGTAATTTTCCAGCCTGCATAGTTACCCCTTAGCTGCCCCGCTAAGATACGTTGGTGCTGGCATATCGGGATCAGATTCATCAATCATTGCCTGATAAACCAAGGCGGCAAGCGCCTCATTTGACTCAGCCAGCCGATTTATCGATTCGGTCTGCGCTTTCATCCCTTCCGCTACCTGATGAAGGCTCTCTGCCAGTTTCTCCAGAGTGGTCGCCAGATGGCTTTCCTGTAATTCTTTCATTAGCGAGTTCCACCATTCTCTTTAACCATTCGCGGCGCTTCTGGCATCCTGAGCACGCCATCAGTGCCACTTACGGTGTCGGTATAACAACGCCTCCACGCCAAACGGGATTTCATCCTGACTCTGTCCGCTCGCTTCACGGTTCGCATAATACTGACCGATGAGCAGCAGCATCGCCTGCCAGATACCGGGAGAAAAAAGAACCTCACGAGGAGGTTCTTCATTTTCAACGGGAGCGGAGAGTTCAACAACCAGAGTGCCGTCGCAGTAATGCTCAACAAAATCGACTGATGACTGCGCATAGCCTGCAATCAGGTCGTCTTCATCACTGCCATCAACTCTCAGATGCTTCTTTATCAGCTCCATCTGTGCTGGACTTAGTTCCACCCTTACCCCCTTTCTTAGCGGATTTAGAGGCCGAATCATCGGTCGATTCTTCTTCCACTGCTTCAGCTAGGCTCAATCCGACCAGAGCCTCACCGATTTCTTTTTTTACCACTTTGACTTCGCCCTGAGAGACAGTGCCAAGGTGATAATGCGAGAACATGCGGAGTGCTTTAATTTTCATATCGATAATCGCGGCCATTGCTGACCGCGCCTTTCAGTTATGAGCCAGATGCAACCGCTACAGAGCCGGTCACGATAGCTGCGGGACGATAGTGCGCCAGAGCCAGACGCTCTTCACACAGGATGGTCAACATGTTTTTGACGAAGTTGTCGCGGTCCTGGTTGCTGATCTCAATGGTGGCATCCATACGATCCCATACCTGCGAGGCCAGACCGAACGCACCAACAGTGAACTGACCCGCTGTCTGCGCAGTGGTCGAAACTACAGGCAGCCCCCACAGAACTTTTGAAGCGAACGCCTGAGGACCGCCCAGAATGTAGTTGCCGTTGGCGTCTTTCAACAGAGCGATGCGGTGCCAGTCTGCCGGGTTGAGGATGATGCCATCAGCTTCAAACTCACTGAGCGACACCTGGTATATTGCGTGTGCCAGAACGTCAGCGCTCGTATCACCTGTAGCATTCAGCGTACTCTCGTAGTCATTCGCCACTACGTTCAGGCCCTGAAGGTTATCGCCAGTGCCGTCACCATTCAGCATCTGGTTTTCTTCCACCAGAGCCAGACCATACATCATGCGAGCATTGATATATGACTGAAGCGCTGGCGCATCGTCCATAATCTGACGGGAAGCCTGAAGCCAGTGGGCGATGGTTTTTACGTTCGCCGTTTCTTTGGTGAAGGTGATGTTGCTCTCAGGCTTCAGGGTTCCTTCAGGTACAGGAGCCGCGGCGTTGGTAAACACGTTTTCACGTACGTATTCCAGTGAGTTACTGGTGATACGACCCTGAGCCAGCAGGTCACGTACAGTCAGGCGGCGAAGACCCGGCATGAGGATGCCCGGCACCTGCTGTGGCTGAACCAATGCACCTGCAGAGGTGGAGCCAGAACCGATAGCCTTATCAAAGCTGGTCACTTTCGCTTTGGTGCGGGTGCCATCCCAGCCTTTAATCAGGTCTTCAGATACACGCTCAGCAAAAGACTTCTGAGCAGTCTGATCCGGGGAATTACCTGCAAGCTTCTGTTCTAGGTCAAACAGGCGGGTACCGGTGGTTTTCAGCTCATCCTGCGCCTTGGTCAGGTCAGCCTGAAGTTGCTGGTTTACCTGGCCGTTTTCGGCAATAGACTTACGCTGCTCTTCGATGAGTTGCTTCACTTCTTTCTGTGAATTTTCAATCGCTTTTTCGAGAGTGGCTAATTCAGACATGTAATGCTCCGTTATGCGTTCCGCAGATTAGCGGCAAAGGAAGTTATGCGCTGTGCAAGCGCGTCAATGTCGCCGCTACCGGACTCACTCCGACCTGCGGACTTAACACTGGCAAGAAATGCCTGTGCTTCTGCACGCGAAAGCCCTGCTGAATCCCTCAGGAAAGCTTCTGCGTCTCGAATAGTTTTGATGGTTTCGATACTCTTCATGGCGGAAACGCCAGCGAGTTCGTTGGCCGGGAAGGTGCAAACGCTGATTTCCCGAAGATAAGAGATGTTCTTGAAGATCATCCCGGTGGTACCAATGCTGTAGTCGTCTTTAGATACTGAAAAACCGACCGACATGCCTTCAACGGTACCGTGCTGCATGGCTGCTTTCAGATCAGAGGAAGCACTCAGGCCCGGAGTTAACTGACCTTTCACATAAAGGCCCTTTTCATCCTCTTCCAGTGTTTCCCATTTACCTACCGGCACTTCAAATGTGCGGTGATTGAAAAACATCGCTACCTTGCGGCTTTGCGTAGCAAGCGTGTTTTTGAAAGCGCCAGGTAGGATGATGTCTCCGTCCGAATCTGTGTTGTTAAACACAGAGGCGTAACCTTCAAAAATCCCCTGACTGCCATCGCCTGCAAACTTAATTTCTGCCTGATTAAAGGACAGCGTTTTCTGAATGTCCGGCATTGAAGCCCCCATAAAAAATTAAGCCCCGTCAGTGCGGGGCTTGTCGTTTGTTCCGAGGTCAGTGATCGGGATGTTTTGAGATTGCCGCGTGGCGACATCGCCACCGGGAAGAGGTGGCAGGTTATCCAGTCTTCGGACTTCATTAACTGTACGAATGCCGGTGTTCACCATGGTCTGCATGAACGTGGCGCGGCTGGCTGAATCACCGCGCAGCAGGCCATCTAAATTATGCTCGGCGTGAAGCTTGCCTTGCTCAGATTCCTTAACCAGCCAGCGCTCAATGCTGTATTCCCAGCGATCCAGATAAGGCTTCAGCGTGTACTGAAGGAACCCAAGGTTCTGTTGTTCAATACCGCTGCCCCATGAGGTGGTTTTCTCAACATCACCCACTAGGTGAGGTGGAACGCCATAAAATCGCGCCAGTTCTGCCACCTGAAACTTACGGGCTTCTAGCATCTGTGCATCCTGAGGCGAGATGCCGATTGCCTGAGTGGTGAAGCCGCTTTCCAGTATCCATAGACGCTTTTTAACCGGGCCACCAGCGATCTCTTTGAAGTTTTCTTCCAGTTGGCCACGCTGTTCTTTGGTAAGCACCTTGCCATCTGTCATCAAAATCTGAGGAGACTTAGCACCGTTGGCGAAGAACTCGCGCTGGTTGTCCTCCATGGCAATTGCCACGCCTGCAGATTTGGCGCTGAATGCCAGCGGTGACAGGCCCACCAGCCCGTTAAACCCAAATCCTTTCAGATGAAAAATTTCTTTCGGCTTGAAGTCAGCGTATTCGGAATCTCGCTTGTAGCGATAGATGACGTTTTTGCCGTTATCACTCAGGCGTACATCCATATTGGCGCTCATCAGCGGAACCATGCTGATCACATCACCAACGCTGTTTCTCTCAATGTGAGCATAAGCGTTGCCATATGCACAGAGTTGCATCGTCATGGCTTCGCGAAACTCAAGCGCCGTCATAAAGTTGTTGGGACGGAAACGCAGGAGACGGGCCAGAGGATTATCGTTTCCGACTTTCTGCCGCTGATCTTTAACGGTTTCGAACACATCCAGCGGCAAAGATGCCGTCACGGTGGAAATCAGTCTAATGCAGGCCCACACGGTACTTATCTGCATGTTACGTTCGTCAGTAACCACAGACTCGCCAACCACGCCGTGTGCTGATGTACCTGCCATCTGCGAACCGCTGTCAGGTGTTACGAGGCGACCACCTGTCAGGATGGAAGCCATTCGCGCCCAGAATGGCGATCGCGTTCGCAGGTCAATGCTGTAATCGGTATCTGCCATTTTTAAACGCTCAAAAAGTTATAAATGAAGTCGTTCACATCACCCTCGTCCTCAATCTCATCGCTTGTCTGAGCGCCGATGGACATGGCCAGTGCAACCATGCCGTCTATCCTGCCGCTGGATTTACCCTTCACGAACTTCCTGTTCCCGGCTGGATCGGTGATTACCGTGGCGTTCTTGGCGCACATCTCCAGGATGGGATGATTGCCGTGGCGCAGCGATGCACCCAGGAGCTTGGTTTCAAGCTCACGCAGAGCGGGAGACATAGAAACGAAGCCCTGCCCAAATTCCACGAAGCGTTCAAGTTCGGCTTCTGTAAACCCGGCATCAATAAGGTGTGGGCGGAGAAAACGCATGTTGTATCGGTCAAAAGCCATTGCCCTGACGTTGCAGGTATCGAAAACTTCTCGTAGCACCTTTGCGATGTAGGCGTATTCGATGGCTTTGCCGGGCGTGGTGCTGAGGTAACCCTGCCGTGCCCATATGTCATAAGGGACTCGGTCATGCCTTGCCTTATCTGCCAGTCCATCCTCAGGCAACCAGAACTTGGAATGAACATCACCCTGAGCGGTGGTCAGTATCAGCGCTGTAAGGTCGGACACACTGGACAGGTCAAGACCGCCCCAGACCGTTGCACCCGTAAGATCGTCGGGTTGCTCTTTGTTCATGTGCCAGACCGACTGGCTGACGAAAGGGCTCTTTGCCTCAACGCGGCGGTTAAGGACAAGGTTTTCAAACTCAGCCTGCCGGGAAGGCAGTCGCTTTGCGCTTGCCGCCATGTCCAGAACCTCTTTCTGGTTCATGAACACATCGAAAGCCGGGTTAGCGGCCCGAATGGCTTCAACCGAAAATGCATCAATATCTTCTGGCGCTGTCTGCAAGCGGACGACTGTTCTCGGGTCCGCGCCAGTAAGCCCGTCATCAATCAGCAGGCTCAGCAGGTCACTCGCATCGGGTGCCTGAGTGCTGATGATGATGGATATCGGGTTATCCTGCGCGGCGGTCGCTGTTTCCAGCGCCTCATAAAGCGGGTCACGTGGCCCGCGCACCTGCCCCAGCTCATCGTGGGCGACAAATCGCGGCGAGAAACCGTAAGCCGTGGTGGCTTCAGCGCTGAGGGCGCGGTAATACGAGCCCAGTTCAGGGCAGTGAATTTCTTTGGCTGAGTCTTTTATGGCAACGTATTGCATCAGTGTCGGATTCATACGACACATTTTCGAAGCTAGGTTAAACAGAATCGCGGCCTGATCACGTGATCGGGCCGCAGAATATAGCTGTGAGTTCGGTGCTGATTCGGGACCAACCAGATACAGCAGCATGATTATCGCTGTCTCTACCGTCTTGGCGTTCTTTCGCCCTCTGCTGATAATTGCACGGCGGGTGCCATGCTCATTATCAAAAATCGCTCTGAAGTCATCCTTCATGAAAGGAGCCATCTTCAGAGGCTGACCTACGTACTTCCCTTCAGGGATCAGAATGTGCTTCTCACACCAGGCGATATTGCGCTCAGCCCTTGTAAGCTTTTTTTTCGCCATTCGCTAACCAGCCTTAATCAATTTCCCAGGGCTTTTTATCTCTGGCGAGGTTGTTGTTGGCGCGGCCAACCGTTTTAGGGTCGGCGGTTGCCTGCCGGGTGATCCTCAGGCGGGTCGCTAGAGACGATGCAGATCGAACTTCCCGCTCGCGCATACCGAGTAACTTGTCGTAGCGCTTCAGGCCGTCTTCGCGGGAAAGCCAGCTGAGTTCAAACTCTTCTATCTGCATGGTGAGGATGCGGGACTGCACGATGTGACGGCAGTACATCTCCATCATGTCGCGGTGCGTTTCGGTGAATGAGTTCGCCGGGTTGTCATTCACCAGCCTGACCCAGACGTCTATCTCTGGATCGGTCAGATGAATCGACGGCTGCAGCCTGCCTTGAGCCATGGTCGGAAGCGAGACAGCAGAAGTCGCGGCGAGAGATTTTCTGCCTCGCTGTGCCATTACTTTTTCCTTTTTTTCTGGACGTTTTTAAAAAAAAGACTGAGGGCGCGGTCTCTAAAAATTTGCTGCCAGAGTTTTGCCCTCCCCCCTGTCAGCGTGGATTTCAAATGATAATCCATCTCATATGCATGAAAACGCACCAAAATCGAGCAATTCACATCCTGATATTGATAATGATTATCATTTCTCGATGATTCGAAAGTTTTCGCGCGTTCCTCTTGAGTTTGGGTGTGATGAACCAACCCCAATCGGTAATGAAATCGTCAATACTGGTACACCATCTCCAGCCACATGATGAAAGCTGGCAGATGTGGCTGAGCTGAAATCAACACCATCAATGAGAAGCTCGACAAGCTTTCCATCGCGATACTCAATCTTCATGTCTTTCATGGTTGCTCCTATTACCAGATAACCCGGCCTTCATCGTCAAACTCAGTCACTGTTCCACCCTTCTCCATGCGTTGTTTCACTGAGTCATGGCAGCGTTTGCATAGAGACTGGAGGTTTTCTGGATCATGGAACAGAGCATCATCACCTTTGTGCGGTGTGACGTGGTCAACGATGGATGCGGATACGACTTGGTTACGCTTGAGGTGAAACTCGCACAGCGGTTGCTTCTGAAGTTGGTGATAGCGCAGACGATACCAGCGCTTAGAATTGTAAAGGTTATGCCAGGGTGAATTGGATGCCATATAGCCAGCCGATGATTCATTGTGTTTATGCTGAAAAGTGAACTCAGTGAATGCAGTTTTCAGCACAAAATAAAAAACCGCCCGTGGGCGGCTTGTTCATTCTGAATAAATTTTATTTCTTTAGCGCTTTCTGGATGGCATCTGCAAGGATTTCAATTTGCTGTGAAGCATGTTTTAAATCTTCTTCAACCTTGTCAGTTCTAGCGTTAGCACCACTTGCTCCTGCTGATGCTTTAGCAATCTCTAGCGCTGCCTGAACTGCTAAAAGTCGCTGCCTATCCTCAAGTTTTGCACCGGTAGTTCCGAAATAGCTCTCTAACATACAACCTCCGTTTCATAAATGGAGGTTACACATTATCGCTAGGATTAATCCGAGTGAAGCGAATTAATCTCACAGTGTCGCAACGCTTCACAGCGTGGCTAAGCGTTATCCCTTTTAGGTGGATTAGAAACAAAAAAACCGCCCGTAGGCGGTTTCTTAAAGTCGTTTTTTTAACCAGCTTTCTCAAGGTACTGCTCACCTGGCAAATAAAACTTGCCGTCCGAGGTGTAGTGATAGCACATATCTACTAAATGGATATGTGAATCTCCCTGTTTCCACTGGAAGTGAACCACCCAATCCGATGTATAATATTTAGGATGCTTTTGAACATACTCTGGAAGACCAATGTGGTAATGCCACAGACTATTGGTCATTGCGTATGTGAAGTTTGGGTGGTCAGATTCTAAATTGGACCAAGATGGTGAAATCTTACCTACGAATTGAGAAAAGTCACCGAGACCATGCTTTTCAAAGAGATCAGTAAAATCAAGAACCTTGTCCTGATCACTCTCTGTGAAATTTTCAAACTCTTTAGCGAAGAGCTTGCCAAATGAAACGGTGTACTTTTGAGACATTCACCACAGGCCTTAATCAAGATGCATGAGATAAAATTAGACGTCTCTTCTCTTCGCGAGACAATCCCGGTTTCATCTCAATCCTATCAGAATTCAAAGCAATAGACATACGTTCTTTTCCAAAAGTAACGATGGCTGCTTCTTTTTCCTGAATTTGCTTAGAAAGCTCTGGTAACTTTTTCATAGTCTCGATTGTAGCAACTAACCCACCGATAGTTTCGGCTTTAAGTGCTTCGAGTGCTGGCCTACATGCTACTCGCTCTGCACCAAGTATTTTTGAGAATGAAATATCAACAATTTGTAATGCGCTTTCCCCTGCGGTAATGGCAGCAAAGAACGCACTTTCAAGCTCGTTAGGAATCTCAACGTGCTCACCACGATCAAAAGACATCTGGATGCGCACGATAGCTTTTTCAAGCTTTTCTCGCACAGAAAACAGTTGAGAAAGGCGGTCGCTAACTTCAGTTTTTAGTCTCAGTGCAGCGTCAGGAGTTATACCTCTAGATCTTGAAGTAGAGGCCTTTTGAGCTGGTTGAGCGCTAGCAATAGGTACAGCAACGTTCGCTGCTTGTGCCTGAGTAGACAAAAGCAGTGGTGCAAGACCTAAACCTAAGGTGGCGATGAAATTCATGAACAGTCCCCGCGAATCACGCAAAGCAACTTTACTAAAGTGCTACGGCATCCCTGATGACTTATTTATAACCGCATTTCATTTTTTTTTGCAACCAGACAGTGAAAAAACAAGATTTGTTCTGTATTGCTTACGGTTAAATCAAAGGGCGCAGCATTATAGACACACTTACCACATTGTTCAAACAAGTTTCATCGGATCAGTTCCAAGCCACTCGACTAAGCATGCGGATGTCAAAATCTACTAACGGCAGGAACCTGAAAATCTTTATGTAACAGTAAGACTAAATTTCTCCAGCCTTGTACCAAGCCTGCCACCGGTAAGTGTTCAGGCGAAGTGTTCTCACGCAATCCGCGTTCTCGACGTCCGATTGCAGGTCGGTGTCAGTGTCCTTTCCCGCTGAACTCATTTTGCACGGCGGGCTCATCAAATCCTGAGATATTGTTGGCCGCGTCGATTGCTCGCTGCCGCATGCTGACAGCAACATCATCAAAGTAGCACACAGTGCGATTCGGATTTTGAACATATTTCACCACATCGCGGGTAATGGTCCGGTAAATGACTTTGCCATCAGCATTGGCGGCGGCCGCTTTCTGCTCAGTGGGAACCAGCTTGGTTTCCGCCTTCTGCTTCTTCAGTGCATATTCCGCGTTAACTTTATCGCTGTGGGCATACCAGCCATTCAAATAGCGAATTTGCCCGTAGCCAATGGCAGCTACGATCATCACTGTCAGTGCGAGCAGTAAAGTGCGCAAGCTAAATGTCATTTGCACCTTCCGCAAGACAAAGTGATCGCTCCATGTCACGGCGGTTTTGCAACCCTCTCCACTTCATGCCGCCTGCATAAACCCATCGGCGCATCTCTTCACATGCACCAAGCTCATCACCAGAATTTAGCTTTTTCAGCAGAGTAGATTTTGAGAACGCCGAAGTGCCAACGTTATAGGTGAAGCTATATAGAGCGGCGCGCTGGTATTCCCCGAGAGGAACCTTAACCAGACCATCCACTGCCTTCTTTACTGGCTGTAGGTCATTCCAGAGCAGTCGATTGCATTCATTGTCCGTGTACTTGCGGCCCTTAACGATGTCATTGCCAGTATGGCCATCACAAACGGTCCATACCCCGGCAACATCCTTATAAGGCTCATAAACGCGACCTTCTACACCATCCTTGCCACCGATAAACAGCGAGGCAATAAGCATTGACCCACCGCCTGCTGCGGCAATCAACTTGTTACGCAGACTGGCTGACATAGCCATAGTTATTCCTCGCCAAGCTTATCGGTCGGGATATACCCGCGCTGCTCAAGTGCTCGGATCTGAGCCAGTGAAACCTTGCGCTTAAAATAGGCATTAATGGCAAACGTCATCAGCGCCAGCACGATACCTGCTATCACACCGACCGCACTCCATTCATCCGGGCTCAGTCGCGATAAAACGCCATTGGCCACAGCTGAACCAGCCGCGCCGTAAGCCGCTCCTGATGCTAGTTTGCTCATATGATTGATACTCATCTTCACCTCCGTGGTTACGGTCGGTGCTGTCTGTAGTCACAATTAAAAATTGCGCGCCGCCACAGCGTGAAAGGGTGAGAGTCGAAGTGATTGGCGGGCGCAAAAACGAAAGAAGGCCGCTCTATGGCGACCCTCTGTAAATAAAAACCCTGACGCATTACGCGATAGTTACTTGCCCCGTCGAGCACAGGGTTGAGCTTATTCTCACGCGATCGCAAAACTGCACGTTTTTGAGATTTGACGCGCCATCGGAGATTCGAACCCCGAACCAGCGGATTAGAACTCCGATGCTCTATCCGTTGAGCTAATGGCGCAAATAAAAACGCCCGTAAGCTGGTGAGGCTCCGGGCGCTTTAATTATTCACAGCTTTCGCAACTGAATTCTTTAAGATAAGCAGTACATCGCAGTACCGAGTCTTATCACATTACCAATGATTTTGCGGACCGCGATAATGTTTTTTGCGTTATTTTTTTCGGCTCTAATTCCGGGTCCATTTCGAGCCGCACATCAAGCCACGCAAGACAGCCTTCAAGGAAGCCTTCAGCCATCTGAACCTGAATGCGGATCATCTTCTCATCGCATTTAGCGCGCTGAGCCAGCTTTCGTTTGGATATGTTGTAGAAGTAATGCAGCACAATCAGTTCGTGCTCATCGGGACGGCGGGTACGCAGTTTAGCCAGGCATGATTCAATAACCAGTCCATCATCATCAGTGCATGACAGCGTTAACTTTGAATCCTGTGGCAGCAAACCTTTAAATCCTGCTGCGATTGGCGAGTAATCAACGCCGCTACGGTCTGAGCGAGCCCAGCCCGCCCAGCGTTCTAATACCTGTGACATGTCACGCATATAATTTCCTCCACGCTTTAACTTTACCCGACCACGCCGACTGCAATCGAGTGATCGAGGAACCTGACCAGCAGTTCTAACTGACTGCCGTATTTTTCTTCAAACTCCCTCATGTCCCGGTGCAGTTCATCGTGATGCGCCCTGCAAAGCGGTATCACAAATAAATCATGCGCCTTCGTTCCCATCCCCCCTTGTCCGTGTCCGATGATGTGGTGCGGGTCGTCTGCTGGCTTATTGCAACATGCGCATGGCTGCGCTTTAACCCACCGCGTGTACTTATCATTGGCCCAGCGCAACCTTTTTGGGCGCGCCATGTATGACTGTGGTGATTCCGGGTCGATGCCGATGGTCAACACCTGCTTAACCACCTCAGCCACTTCCTGAATCACCTCCTGCGCCGATGGTGCCGGGTTAATCATCGCTTCAGGCATTGGCCCGGTATCGGCAATCAGCTTCGGCATTCGCAGAACACTGCGAGCATGTGACTCCGGTATCAGGTCAATAACGCCATTCAGGCAGGCCCACCAGCACAGCTCGGGCAATGTCATCAGATGGTCCGATCCTAACCCCATCTGAATGCATGCCGACTCAATAATCCAGCGCGCCAGATTACCTGCTGCTACGGATTCCAGGATACCAGGTAGACCGTTGGAACGACAGTAATTGTCGCAGGAATAACACAGGCAGAGACTCCCGGAATCGGTCCGCAGGGTAGTGTAATGCGCATGATGGTAAATATCCTTTTTGTCGAACTGACAGGTGCCAATTCTTTGCACCCACGCATCATGTGCATCCATTCCACCAGCAGCGGCGATCACCTTCTTGTCAGCAAAGAAGTTTTTCAGCGTTGGCTCATCCAGTAACGGCTGGCTGCTGTCGTTGATTAAGCCTGCTGGTAGGTGTGACATGTCACGGGGAATTGTGCAGACCATAACGCGTTCCCGAAACATTGGAATCAGGTCGCTTCCCGGCTTTAGCAGAACAATGCCGGTCTTCATGGCAACATCAGGTGTGAATATAGCCCTCATGCGGCCACCGCCTGATATTCACTGATCGTCACTTCCGACCTGCCGCCTTTGACGACTTCGCCCCACTCTACTGTTAATCTCTTCACCTGCTTGTCATCCAACCAGATTCCTGCGTGCGTCATGCTGTCGAATAGAGCTTTCAGATAGTTATCGAGGTCGCGTGACTGGCGTGATGGGGGGTACAGGATGACAGATACCTCTACGCCCACTGTAATCGCCTTTGGCCTACGCTTCAGTTGCTCATACACCGCGCCAATAGCGTTGGATCGGAAAGAGCGCCCGGAGGCGCTGATTAATACTCCCTTCCTGGTATTTCTCCAGTAGGTGTTTACGGATGGAGGGAATGGCAGAGTTAGTTTCAAATGGCCTCCTGCACTTCCGGCTTGCCCGGTAATCCGTCATAGATTTCAACCAGGTGTCCGCGAATATCCATACGGCGCAGCGCGCTGAACATCATGTCGCACTCAGCCTGTTTGTTTGCCTGAAAGGGCTTTGAGTCAGTCATCACCCAATGCATGTTGCCCGGCCAGCCGTGAATCTTCTTCACCCTGCCCTTAACGACATGCAGTAATCCCCATCCCTCAGGCAGGTCGCTAACTTCGACAATGCCAGGCTCACTGATCATGAATCGCCAGTCACCCATACCTTTTGAAGGATCGATACGGAAAGGCTTTCTGCGGTCAGCCAGTAAGTCACTGCGTGAGCATTTGGCTTCCAGCAGGCAAGATGCACCATTACGGAAGCCGATTGCGTCAGGCTGCTCACCGTATGAGGTCCATGCACGAAACTTATCGTGGAAAGCCACCTTGAAGCCGTTGCTCTGCAGGAAGCGGCAAGCGATGTCACAAAGCTGATCGTGCGTTAACTTCTCTTCGAACATCACTCATCACTCCTGTTGTAGGTTTGCTCCATTCCACTTTCACGGCAATTATCGCCGTTGATTTGGATTGTCATAACTCACCACTCGCTTTCATTTTCAGAAACTTCAGCACAGTCTCTGCCGATTCAACGGGATGTAGGCCGTGGAACATGAGGCCTTCAGTTTCAGTAGCTTTTCTGGCCCACTCGATTAGCTTTTCAAGCGTGTATGCAACGTGATCAACTTCTTTTTTGGTCATTGTGCTGTTGGCGGCTTCTGAATTAAGTTGACACGAAGTCACCATATTGTTGGTTTTCATGTTCACTTATACCTCCTGGTCAGCACTGGGGACTGCTACGCAGGACAGGCGGGAGCTAACTTCTTGGCGCAATGCCCGGATGTTGTAACCACATTCATGATCGATGCTGTCCAGCAGTGCCAGAACCACATCGAGCGGCATGTCGGTTTCTGATAGCACTTCAGCGAAACGCTCTATAACGTCATCAAGCTGTGGGTCGTCCTGATACTTCGCCGAAACCCATTCAGCAATCTCTTCACGCGCAGTGTGTTTGCTGATGAATGAAATGGCTTTATCGACTGTCTCAGCAGGGATTACCAGAAACCCAGGGTTTGATACGCTGTCTGCTGCCCATGTGTGAGCGTATTTGGATTCAGCGTGCGTATAGGTCGGCTTATCGCCGAACGCGGCAATTACACAGGCCAGCACATCAATCCCGCTTTGCTGCTGAATATCATCACGGCTCAGCGGTAACGCGGTTTCATGAATGCCGATATCGTCAGATTTAACTTCTGTGGCGTAATGTTCACGGGCTTCTCTGATAATCTGCATCGCCTTCAGCGCTTCGAAGTCGCTGGAAAAATCCAGGGTGATTGCGAAGGTCTCTTCTGCGAAATTCACCTCGCAATGTTTCGCCACCAGCTCCAGCAATTCCCGCATCTTGGCTGCGCTGAACTGAGGCATCGCATCATTCAGGGTCAGTTTCTTTTTGCCGCTCGCTTTAGCCTTCTGCAGCTGGGTTTTGGCAACGGTCTCAGCTTTCGCGCCGTGCTCACGAACCATGGCAACTGCAGTTGATGCCGCCACTTCACCTGCCTTAACCATCGCGATCAGCCCATCACCGGCAGCCAGCAACTGAAGATGATGATCCACATCAGCTGGAGAACGCTTCACCTTCTTGGCAATTTCAGCAGGCTCCCAGCCCTGATTAATCAGGCGCTGGTAAGCTGTTGCGCGCTCCAGCGGCTCAAGTGGTCGCCCCTGACTGCTGGTCACCATGAAAGCAATGCGCTCGCCTTCGTTGCCTACGAAGTCTTTGCACTCCAGACGGATATCGTGGCCTGCTTCCTGTGCCAGCTTCGCGCCATGCCAGCGGTGGTGCCCGTCGATAATCTTCACGCCCTGCTCTGTCACCTGAACAGTCAGCGGAGGGATATGCTCACCGGCAATGAACGCATCACGGAATTCTTCAACGTGGGCTTGGTCGATTTCACGAACGTTGTATCCCGGCTCGATGTACAGCTCACTAACGCCCAGCAGATGGGTTTTGCGAACGGTGATATCGGTGTTGCTGTCGTCTTTGTTTTTATAGACCTGATTTAAATTGCTCATGCTTTGTGAAACTCCCACGCCAGATAAATAATCAAACTGATGGTCGCCAGAATCGAAATTCGCGCGCCGATGTAGAACTCTGCGTTGCGCATGAAGTGCGCTTTAATGGCTCTCATCGGCTGTAACTCCTTCCCAGAAGCGGGTCAGGCTCTGGCTTGGGAATGCGTCGGTTCGCTTCTGCGATGCATGCCTTGCGGCAGGTGATAGCCTTCTCGCGTAATCCCAGGTTCTTTGTGCAGTCGAACGCTTTTAACCAGGCATCAGCGGCGCAGTTCCACATGCCGGTATCCTGATAGCCGTATGCTTTGTGGCTCAGCTCAATAAATTTCAGGTCTTTGCAAGCATCAGGGATCGATGTGTAATAACGGGTGTACTCGTCGCGCCATACCTGACCCAACTCAGTCATGGTCTGCAGCGTTCTACGAACCATGCCGCTAGTGCGTCCAATCGCTTCAGCAATCTCGCCAGGTGTTTGCCCTTCGTGGTTGGTCAGGTGGCTGAGGATCAGGGATTCAGTGTTGATTACGTTGCTCATGGTTAAGACCCCTTGAATCCGTCAGGAATCTGGTAATCCATGCTGGATACCTGGGTGTTGTCGCGCTGCCACTTCCCCTTGATGCAAGGCGGACGGCCAGCGCGCTCCCATGCCTGAGCGGAGCCGAGGTACGCGGGGAACTTGCCCTGACGGAATATCGTTTCCGGACGGACGTAGTCGCGCATCTTGGCGTCATCAGCCCATTTGGCGATGGTGTAATCCACGGCTAGGATCAGCTCATCAGCCGTAAAATCCTCTGACAGGCGACCACGGATTGGGCCAAGCGATGAACGAGATTTCTGGTAACGCAGACCTGCAGCACGATTCAGATGCTCAAGAACTCTGAACTCATCCTGCACATCGTCGGGTTTCGCAGAAACCGGACAAGAGTCTTTACCTGTAATCTCTGTAGTATTCTCTGTTGTATTCTCTGTAAGATCGGTGCAATTTGCCCCTATCGATGAGAGCAGATTGCCCTGCTCGATTGGTGCAACTTGCCCCGCTCGAAGAGTGCAATTTGCATCCTTCGATGAGTGCAATTTGCCCTCATCGGTCAGCAGTGGGTTTGCGTGGTTAATTGCGTAAAAATTAGTCCGGTCATGCTGCGTCTTTTTAAGCTGCTCAACGTAAATAAGACCACTCTTTTTAAGCGAGGTCAGAGCACGCTTAACCGTGTCTGATGACCACCATGGAAACTGCTCATTCCAGTCTTCAATGGTGTTGTAAACCCAGCGGCGGCCCTCATGCTCAACGCCTGATGTGGTGTCCTCCAGCCAGTAGCAAATTTGCTGCAGCACAATGGCTTCATTCAGGCCAATACGGCAGGCCAGTACTGGACTAACCACCAGCGGTTTCACTTTCAGAAGTAAGCTCATGTGGTGCCTCTATTTCCCGAAAGTAGCGCTGGAACTGGCTGAGAGGGCAGAAGCACTCACCATGTTCATAACCGGTCCGAAGGTAGATAACCCGGCTTGATTCGGGCTCCCAGCGGATAACTCGGACGGGTATACCTCGTTTGTCGGTGAACCACCGGTCGAGAACTCGCATGGCTGCTCTCCCAATTCTTTGGTGATGTCACCCACAGTTGCAGTAGGTTTGATGTGGTTGATTGGAACCCACACCCCGTTTACCATCCTCACATACCGGTACACATCGGTGATGCCATGCAACGGGCGGCAACGCATTTGCGGAAACGCCTGATGTCTGGTTAAATTGCTCATGCTGATTTATCTCCACGTTCTCCACGCTGGATATTGATCGCGACAGAACGCTCTGGGCTGCAACCCGGGGCGTTCGCCTTTTCTGGCTGACAGAAAGTGCGATACAGTAAAGTCAGGTGCTGTTGCCACTTAGCCATTACCTGATAGCTGTTCTCTTCGATACGCTCACGCTCTGAGTGATCAATCTCTCCATCTGCGGTCGCTTCACGAAGGTAAGCTGTGTGCTTGCCAATCCATTCGATGGTTTCCATCAGACGATCATTGATATCGGCGTTATCAACTTCATCAAGGTCCACCAGCGGAACGTTGACGCTGTTGCTGTTGCGAGATACGGCGTCAGCAATGTACTTTGTGCCGCTGGCCTGCTGCAGAAGCATTGCCCATCCAATCGGGAACATCTGATCGCCATCTACACGCAGACGGTTGAACAGCATGTTTTCCGACACGCCAAGCCAGTCAGCTGCACCAGCGTAGCCGCCAGGCATCTCTGTTATGGTTTTCTTGATAGCCGCCACCATCCAGGCTGGTTGCTTATCGATTTGTGATTCTGGTTTACCCACTGTCATACCCCTTTTACTGTGGTTATTTTCAAGCCGCCGGTGCGTTATTCTTTGCATATAGGCTTGGGTCATACTTAAGTTTGCCTTTCGTAATTCGCTCAATAACGAAGGCTTGTTTTTCCGGGATTACATCTCCCCATCGGCAAACAGCTGGGTGAGAAATTTTTAAGGCAATTGCGGTTTTAGATATGCCGCCAAAGTGCGCTACAACGTTTTGTTTAAGCATTTTTCCCTCCTTCACATAATGGATAATAAGGTAACTAAAGGTACACGCAAAAGCAAACAAAAGTTACATTGCTTTTGGGTAACATTGGTTACATGAAAACAGAGATGAAAGACCGCATAAGATCTAGAAGGCTGCAGCTGAATTTGACTCAAGATGCTTTGGCAAAGGCGCTTGGTATAAGTCGCGTGTCAGTCACAAAATGGGAAAATGGGACAACTAAACCTGACGGAGAAAATCTCCACAGGCTGGCTAAGATTCTACAAACCAGTCCTGAATGGCTTCTATACTCGAAAGATGCCACTCAGGAAGATGACATTAAAATTTCCCCATACATCAAAAAACCAATTGGTGTGCCCATAATTTCTGCTGCCCAGGCTGGTCTTTGGACGGATAGCTATGCAAGTTCAAGGTTGAGCGACGTGTTGAGTTGGACCCATACTACCAGTGACGTTTCTGATGAAGTGTTCGGCTTGATCGTCAGAGGTGAGTCGATGACGAACCCTAACGGACTGCCTTCAATACCTGAGGGGTCTGTAGTAATCGTTGAACCAAACTTTGGGCAGATAGACGACCTCTACGGGAAAATTGTTGTTGCCATTCTGGATGGCTCATCAGAAGCCACGGTTAAAAAGCTGGTGTGGGATAGCCCGAACGCCTACCTGATGCCTTTGAATCCCATGTTTAAGCCGATATCAATAGACGGAAATTGCCGAATAATTGGCAAGGTTGTTCAAGTTACTCAGAACCTATAGTTACATTAAGCCGCTCTTCGCGGCTTTTTTTCATCCCTCAATGTAACTAAAGGTACAAATAGTATTGACAGAGAAGGTAACTAAAGGTACTTTTAATCCATCAACAGCGAACAGGCAGGACGCCCACGAAGTAGCCGCCCGAGGCATATGAATATCGGGATGATTCGCTTAAGCGTGGTTTTGCGGAGGTTGTAATGCAACAAATAGAGCCAGTAATCCTTAACCCGGGCTTAGAGCAATCTGAGATTTTAGAATGGATGCGTCGGAAGGTTTCATTAGCTAGCCAACTAAGTGCAGCCCGCGATCACAAAAAATGTTTGGAACGCGAGCTGGAAGATATCGATGCAAAGATTAAAGAGCTTACGGAGTCTTCAGCCTTAGACATTTTGCAGAAAGATTAGGGTCCCATTCTTCCTCAATGGTGTCCGAGAAAGTTACAGGATATGAGTTATCAATTAATTCCTGAAAATAGCGCTTAGCTTCAGGATCAAGGTCATCAACATTGAGCTCATCATGAATGGCAATAAGCAAATCAGAGAGTGACATTTCTTTGATTAGAGAGACAGGCCATTGGTATTTGATGAGTAGCTTGTGATGTAAGGCAGTGATGCCGCTAAGACCTTCAAATTTACTACCGTATTTAACTCTGTGAGCGGCAAGTACGAGGTCAAGTAGGCAAAGTTGGATGGCCCTGTTGTCAACGCGAGACAACTCAGTTTGGTCTACATAACCAGATGTCTGGACTGACCTAACTTTTGCTACATGTTCTCTTGTCTGATTATAGAGATGTGCGAAACCAGTAATCATAATTGAAGTCTCTTGGCTGTGTGAGAACTTCCAAGATAGCACGAGCCGGGCGTGCATAAATAAGCCGGAATCAATTTAATGCGGGGGTGTCAGGTGAGTAAATTGCCAATGATGGTCAAGCAGATGGCGGCTACAAGCATCGGGGATTTGATTACGTTTCTTAAGCTTTTCCCAAATGCTGAACTGATCTGTGATGCAGATACTGGTGTGCTGAGTGTTGAGCTGGAAGAAGTCCAAATGCCCTCTAAGGGTCCGTTTTAAAGGCTGTGTGTAGTGGAATGAGAGATGTTGTTTTACTTTGGCGGTCTCTCCGGGGCTTTCACCCTTATCAGGAGAGTGAAGATAGTGTTCGACCGGGGTGACCGCCTCTTTTTCACAACGTTGAGAGCATTTGGTGGGCGTACTCTGGCGCGCCATTAGAGCGCTAAGTGCTCTCAACGTTGTGATGAACTGATGGGTTGCGGTGGCGCATCCCTTAACCGGTGACCGAAAAGTTCGGGCAATCCGCCAATCTGATGCATCAGTGAAGAGCGCGAGAAATACGGGTGTAACAGTTGGGCCACGGACAGCCGGGAAAGACCGGCACGAATTCGACTTAGCTGCAGGGCTGGCAATCCTACTGCCGTAAACACAGCTTTCCTTGCATGAGATGCTAACTGCAAGGCGCGAACTCGACGCG
Source organism: Pantoea folii (assembly GCF_056678875.1). Classification (NCBI taxonomy): domain Bacteria; kingdom Pseudomonadati; phylum Pseudomonadota; class Gammaproteobacteria; order Enterobacterales; family Erwiniaceae; genus Pantoea; species Pantoea folii. Next base: position 102,521 of record NZ_JBWXON010000016.1, read on the forward strand.
TAGTACAGGTGTAACCCGCAACACAAAGTTCGAGTGGTGTCCGTCTGGTAAGTGGCTCAGGCCTGCAACTGGATGAAACGCTAAGGGTGACAGCCGGAGAGACGGCACACAATGCAAAGAGCGCGGGCATGAAAAACTGAATTCTCCGACTGCCGAAGTAACCAATCCCGATGGTGGCAGGCAAAGTATGGTGGAGGCGGACCGCTCTTTTTCCATTGTGGTGAATGCGGCTATGCGCTCGCGGTGAACTGATACCAACTTTCATGCGGTCAGTTGGTGCTACAAGTCTAAGTCACCGCTCTGGACCTTGTCAGTTCAGCCAGAGCACCGGGAGGCACCCGGCACCGCAATACCTTTCATAGCGTGGAGTTAACCGGCTGCAGGTTTTGCAGAACCTGCCAGCCAATTTTATGAATCCCTCAGTGATTTATTGCCATCTAAGGCAAGGGATTCGTGCAACCAAAAAACAGCGTGGAGGAAGTATGGCGTATTGGAAATTTAATAAGCCTGAGCAGTTATCGGCGTGGGACCAACGCGAAAAAGATGAAGCGCTGCTTCGTCAGAAAGGTGAGGCTCTGGCTGCTTTGTTCGGAGCTAAGCCCGTATTTAAAGGGAACATAACCCGCACTTACTTATTCGGCGTTAAGTTTGGCAGCGCACCGTTTTATGTGGCTAAGGAACTGTGGACAGTGCCGAAAAGTGACAACGGTTATTCATCCTGGCCTAAGTCTCGACCGCCAAAAGGCATGAGCGTGCAACACAAAGAGCTGAAAAAGCTCTGGTCTGAAAATTTCCCAACTGGTCACGTCGACAGCAACGGTCTGTTGCGTTCAATCGGGTTCGATTGGGGAATGTTGTTTATCTGTGGGTTTGAGTACTTCCGTTTCGGCGATGCTATCTATGCGAGCACCTCAGCCACACCAAAAGCTGATGCGGGTGCCATTGAGATTGTTGGTAGTGAATATGACGCAGCTAAGCGGGGCCTATCTGATGGAGAAGCCTAACGACAACATTCGGGTAGGTGTTGCCATCTTCGTTTACAACCGCCTTTTTCGCGGCTGGATAGCACCTGATGGTCAGTTGTATCGCAACCCGATCCGGGCCGAGCGCGAAGCAGAAGCGCTTAACAAGAAACTCACTACTCAGTAAGGCCACCAGCATGACTAACCAACAATCAAACAAAGAGATGGTGAGAGCCACCTACACCTTTGCTAAAGCCCTCAGCATGGATACGCCAATCATCGAAATGGCAAAGCGTTTTGTTGAACTGGCTGAACGTCTTGATGTGGCCACTGCTCGTGCAAACGTAATGGCCGGTGAAGTGCTGCGCATCAATAGCGTTCTGCCTGACGTGATTACAGCGCTTCAGAAAGCTGATGCTGACGTGAACCTGATCGATGAAATTAATCATGCGCTGGCTACCCCAGCCTCCGATCAGTGGGTACGCACTATGCGCGGTGAAACGCTCAGTGAAGCGAAGCGGATGCTCACCATCCTGACCAACCACCAGCAGCCCGGCATCTCTCACGCCATCAACATCATCTCTCAGATGGAAATGGATTTGCTTCGGTCGCGCCCTAACTTACAGGTGATGTCATGAAAGAGCGTCCAATCATCTTTAACGCCGAAATGGTTCGTGCAGTTCTGGAAGGCAGAAAGACGCAGACGCGCCGGATCGTTCAGTCACCTGCCAAAAACATGCAGGCCAATGGGCAGAAGGTTATCGATTATCGCGAGCCAGGCGACAAGTGGTATGGCGATCATGTTTTCTCAATGCGTAATAAGAGCGGCACATGGTGTGACTATACCAAAGAGCAGTTTCTGGCTAAGTGCCCGTTTGGTGCAGTAGGTGATCGCCTGTGGGTGCGTGAGACGTGGATGCCTGACGCTCCGCGTGATGGAACGTGGGGTGATGTTGAGTTCTACGGCTGCAAAGGCTCACCGCTAAGCATGATACCTGAGCGATATCGCAAGCCTGAGCATTGTATTCACCGCGCATCTTGGGAAGGTAGCGAAATGGTTGGTTGGACGCCATCCATCCACATGCCGCGCTGGGCTTCCCGCATAACGCTGGAGATTACCGGCATTCGTGTGGAGCGGGTGCAGGGTATCAGTGAGGAAGACGCGAAAGCTGAAGGCGCACCAACTGAATGTTGCGTTATCGGTGATAAGCACTTCCTCGGTTTCCGTAGCCTGTGGCGATCCATCTACGGAGAGGAAAGCTGGCAGGCTAACCCTTGGGTGTGGGTGATCGAGTTTAAGCGCGTGGAGGGTCAATGAATGAGTTGGCTCTTTTCGCAGGCGCTGGCGGCGGAATACTCGGTGGGCACCTCCTTGGCTGGAGAACAGTTTGCGCCGTTGAGCGTGATGCCTACGCCGCACAAGTTCTGGCGCAACGACAAAACGATGGAGCACTCCGACCTTTCCCGATTTGGTCTGACGTGTGCAGTTTTGACGGAAGGCCATGGCGCGGAATTGTTGATGTCGTTTCTGGCGGCTTTCCCTGCCAGGACATTTCCGGTGCCGGCAAAGGCGCTGGAATCGACGGCGAGCGATCAGGACTTTGGAAGCAAATGGCAAGAATCATCGGTGAGGTTCGACCCGGATACGTCTTGCTGGAGAACTCACCTCTGCTTATGGGAAGAGGTCTTGCCATGGTCCTCGGTGACCTTGCCAAAGTGGGGTTTGATGCTGAGTGGTGTTGTATTTCAGCATCAGAGTGCGGAGCGACCCATAGTAGAGACCGAATCTGGCTTGTTGCCTACCCCAAGGGCGAGCATGGGAAGTCATGGGATTGCGTGGATAAGAGCCAGGACAGGAGACCACCGGTACAACCTGGAGGATTATCTTGGGTGGCAGCATCTGGAAGCTGGAGGAGAGGAAGTGCCTGGCCTGAATGTGTGCCCAAACTACGCAGAGTGGCTAATGATGTGGCCTTCGGGATGGACAGACTTAAAGCCCTTGGAAATGGACAAGTTCCGCGAGTGGCAGCAACAGCATTCAATATTCTTGGAGGAGCCAACCAATGAACAGTAACCAGATGGTCAGTGATGAGCGTCTTAGAAAGATTAATCATGACCTGAAGTGCTGGCAGCAAGATTACGATGCCTTTTGGGATGCAGAAAATCACCAACTTATGGGTGATGCTGCCAGTGCGATTACGGAACTCTTGGCGCTGCGTAAGTCGTTCGCACAGCCTATCGTGTGGATTCATCAAACAACCGGTGCAATGCTAAAAAACTCCGTGATTGAGGATGTCAGAAAGCGGTCAGGCGTATGGATTCCGCTTTACCGAAATCCACCAGCACCGGAGCCTGAATGATGACCTCACCTGCAGAACGCAAAGCAGCGCAGCGGGCACGTCAGGCCGCTGCCGGTGAAACTAAGGTTGAACTGGTGCTCGATGCTCAGGAAGTCGCAATGCTGGCTCACAACTGCGCCGCTCGTCGTCCAGGTCGTGAACCCTACGATATGTCCGAGTACATCTCTCTGCTTATTCGACAGGACGATGCTCGTAAGCGCAGCCTCTTTAAGTCCATGAGTAAACGTCAGTGTGGTAAGTGCGGTGATTCACTGCCTGTGCAGGATTGCTGCTTTAGGGATGAAGATGCGTGTTGGTGCCGCCTTGGGTGGCACGAAACCAAACTTAAGCCGTGACATGTCACGGCACAACAAGCCTGTTGCAGCAGGAAGCGTGGAGGAAATATGAATACTGATTTTATGAGCGAACAGGAAGTTATGCAGGAAATTGGCAAAGCGCGCACCGCTCTGTGGCGCTTGCGTAAATGCCACGGCTTCCCCTCGCCTGTTCTGACTCATCCAGCGCGCTACAGCCGCAAAGCCGTTCAGCGATGGATTGAATCAGGTGGCGTTAACCGAGCTGTTTAACATGCCAAAAGATTTTATCAGCGTAGAGCTCATACGCTTTGCGCTGATCCTCAAGCCAGTCATGTTTGTTATAAACAGCCATTACCCCGCCTAACTCATGCCCCAGCATTTTCTCCGTGACATGCGGCATTATTCCCTCACTGGATAGGTTGGTGACCAGTGAACGCCGGAAATCGTGTGTTCGCCATTCTGGTATTTCAATTCCGCTGCGTAACTTCCTCATGTAGAGGTTTGATGAGGACCTGTCTATTGCCTTGTCCAGTTCCTGTCCGGGGAAGAGTATTTTATTGTCGGTAGCAAGTAGCCTCTCGATGTAGGGCTTTACCTGCTCAAATATAGGACGGCGAATAACATTACCCATCTTTGAATGGATGGCGGGCGTGGTCCATATGTAGTCGCTCATATTGAATTCTGAAGCGGTCGCCAGGCGTAATTCAGACAGGCGAGCGCCCCAAAGTAAAAGCAGCTGATGGAGGATGCGGTTAGAGGTGGTGATCTTACTGTTTTCCAGCGCCAGCCATATTTTTGCGAGTTCGGTATAGGTGAGGACGCGATCACCAACGTCAGGTTTCTTGCCGATATTTTTAACGCTTAACTTCGTCAGTTCGCATGACGGGATCAGTTGGCGGCTGATGCACCAGTTGATGACAGAGCGTAGCTGAAGCAGAAGCACCCGCGCCTTTTTCTTATTTAACTTTTCGTGTTTGTCGAAGAACAGCACCCATTGTGACACAGGGATGTTGGCAACCGGCATATCCTCAAATTCCGTGTACATCGTGTTGTACACAACCGACTTGTACAGAATTTTTGTGTTGGCCTTCAGTCCATCAACATACTTGTTCCACCATTCATCAAGGCACTCCTTCAGCGTTAATTCACCCTTACCGCTGGCAAAGTAGGTTTTAGGGTGGATACCCTTCGTGTACAATCCGCGCATCTCGCCAACGATGACACGAGCATCTTTGAGCGTAGTGGTGGGATAGCGGCCAACAGTCAGGCGAACGGGTTTTCCATTCCAGCGAAAGCGGAATTGAAAAGCTATGGTTCCGGTAGGAGTGATGCGCGCGCTGAGACCATCACCGTCAGTGACTTCTGCAGGGCCATCGTATGGCTTGCCGTTGATGCTGCGAAGCTTGGTATCGCTGAGTGCCACTTATTTATGTCCTGTACACACGGTTTAATTGCATTCTGTACTCATTGTGTACTCAAAGACAAGTGAACGAACAAGATTTGATTAAGAAACAATCGAAACAAACTCACACAGTTAGAACTGTAACGGTTGTTAAAATCTGAGGTTTTACGGTAGTATAGAAACCACTTCGGTTAATCCGGAAGTAAAGAAAACAAGGTCTCCTTAGTTAAATGGATATAACGAGCCCCTCCTAAGGGCTAGTTGCAGGTTCGATTCCTGCAGGGGACACCATATCGCCGTTCGCTGCCCTCCTCATCCCCCTTTATATCAGGCAATCGCCGAATCATTGGCACGCAAAGATTTTCGATGAATGGCGGTGGGTTTAACTAAACCAAGACGGCTACGGGTCTTCATGAGAAATAGAAATGCGCTATCAACTTGTAGGCCGTAGTGCCAATAGCGATTAAGGCTGGAACACCGAGTAAAACAGCCAACTTCGCTTCAGAGATCTTTTTATCAACTGCATCTGTCAAAGGCTTTTTAGCGAGTGACTCTTTGAGACCTTCCAGTTTTTCAAGCACGGCAGCCATGTTTCTATCGATTGATTTTACATCGGCCTTTAGCTCTTCAACGTCACGTCTAATATGACTGACGTCAGATTCAAGTTTTACAACGCGCACTTCAAGCATGTTTCCTCCAGCCTGGTAACTATAATTCTGATCATAAGCAATGCCATCCCCAGGCAGAAATCTACTCCTGGTAAACATGCGAATCTGAATGGACGTTGGATGTGACGAAGGGCAGCTTGCAGTGTTCATCATTCCCTCATATTGGCTTTAGGTCTAATCCCTCAAAACAGCCAGCGCGCTATACCTAAGCTGAGTCCAGCCGCGCTCATTATTCCACCCAGGATCCATTTGGTTTGTTTGGTCATCTCTATGTGAATTTTGGCGATCTCTACATGAGTTTTAGCGATTTCCTGATGTAAATCGGCTTTCGTTAGGTAGTTAGACTTGATCACCGCCAGGTCGGTTTTCACCGTTTCCATATCGGTTTTCAACGTTTTAATATCTGCCTTCATTTCAAATACATCGGCTTCAAGCTTTGAAACGCGCATTTCCATCGTTACCACTCCGCATAAGCTAAACATGTAATTATCACATCAAAAACAACATGTTAATGGATGGCATTGTATCTAAGGCTAAGAAAAGTTCATCACAATTAGCATGAGAGTGAATGAATCTGAGACGTTTCTCGAAGGTAGAAACTGGCTGTTTCAGGTAATTACAGCGGAATCAAAGCTGGTGCGCGTTTTGGCGCCATGCGGAAGGGGTGACACCATGCAACTGGCGGAAACGGTTACTGAAGTGACTGGAAGAGTGGAAACCGCAACGCAGCGCGATCTCAGTTAACGGCAGTGCACTGAACTTCAACAGTTGCAGTGCGGTATCCATACGACGACGCATCACGAACTGATGTGGCGCTTCGCCCACGCTGCTGCGGAACATGCGAGCAAAGTGATACTCACTCAATGAAGCTTCTGCAGCTAATTGCGCCAGCGTCAACGGCTGATCCAACTGTGCATCAATAAAAGCCAACACACGCCGCAATACCGCGGGCGCTATGCCGCCGCGCACCTGTGGCGCCTGCCACTGCACTTCACTGTAGCGCTGCAAAAGATGCGTCATTAACAACGTTGAGGCACTGCTCAGCATCAATTGATTAGCGGGTTGCTGCCAGTCAACGCTCAGCAGGAAATGGCGATAAAGTTGCGTGATACGATCGTCGTCGGCAAAGATCTTTTCATGCAGGTTAAGTTGGGCGGGGCTGCGATCCCAAATCTGTTCGCCAAGATGACGCAAGTGCTCGTCAGTACAGTAGAGATGTACGAACGACAAATCGGCGCGTAAATCCCAGGTGGATTCAATACCAGAAGGCATCAGGCAGAAGCGATCCGGACCACCGCCGTTGCGCCAACCATGCTGAGTTTTATGCCAGGTGTCATAGCCATCAGCGGTATACAGGCTGAGCGTATGGTGATCGCTAAGATTAGTGACACGATCGCCACTATTAAACCAGGCCGCCAACTTGATGCCACCCGAAAGCTGCACGCTATCGCGCAATTGCGCTTTATGGCGCTGCAGCATGTCGAAGGTTTGATAATCGGGCATCAAAGGCATCCACTCACAGGTTAATAACGCACAGTTTACGGATCTCCACGGCCAGAAAACAGGCCAACGCAGGACATCCGTGTAAAAAGCGCAAGATTTTGCAATTCGCGCGCAACTGCGTGCAAGCAGATGGCCATCATGATCGTCACACTTCAGGCAATGATTTTGCTGGAGAGAATGCGATGAACATTATGTTGTACCTTGCGGTGGTGTTGATTTGGGGCACGACCTGGATTGCGATTTTCCTGCAACAAGAAGCGGCTAACACGCCGGTTCTGGTAGCGGTATTCTGGCGCTTTTTGCTGGCCTCGGTGTTGATGTTAGTGATCCTGAAGCTGATTAAACGTCTGCGCGCACTGGATAAGCAAGATCACCTTTTCTGCTTACTGCAAGGCTGTTGCGTATTTGGCTTCAACTTCGTTTGTTTCTATCATGCGGCAGCGTGGATCAGCAGTGGCCTGGAATCGGTCATCTTCTCCATGGCCGTGCTGTATAACGCGCTCAACAGCTGGATCTTTTTCCGTCAGCGCCCACCGTTTCGCCTGTTGCCCGCGGCCGTGCTTGGTTTGGGGGGAATTGTTGCCTTGTTCTGGAATGACATTCAGGCAGCGCACCCGGCTCCGCAACTGCTGTGGGGCGTTGGGCTGAGCGCGTTGGGCACGCTTGGATTCTCTTTGGGTAACATGATTTCGACTCGCCATCAGCGCCGTCAACGTGATGTGCTAACCACCAACAGCTATGCCATGTTATATGGTGCAATTGTTATGGCAATCATCGCACTATTGAATGGCGATTCATTAGCGCCTGCGCTGAATTTGCAGTGGCTTGGTTCGATGAGTTATCTGGCCATTTTTGGCTCTGTGCTGGGATTTGGCGCTTATTTCACGCTTGTCGGCCGTATCGGAGCCAGCCAGGCCGCCTACTGCACACTGCTTTTCCCATTGGTGGCACTGACGTTGTCGACCATTTATGAGGGATATCAGTGGCACAGCAATGCCATCGTGGGTCTGTCGATGATTCTGATGGGGAATATGGTGATGTTTGTGCGCTGGCCCACGGCACGCAAATTACGCCTGGCATGAATAGCGAGAGCGGGCATTGCGCCCGCTCTTTGGTCCTCTAGCGCCAGCCCTGAACGCCGATATTGAGCTGGTGAGGTTTATTGATGGCTTTTCTGGCAATCCAGTAAAGCAGAACGCGTTCATCATCTCTGTCGCGATCGGCCATAGCCAGTAATTTCAGCGACAGCGTGGATTTATTCACAGGCTGATGCTCATCGCTTAACTCGATCACCGCCTGACCGATGATGCAGCAAACTTCATCCTCGCTTGACGCGGATTCATATGCTCGGTCTGTCATATTTCCTCCTATTGAGTGAATTTTAAGCCTGGCAAAAAACTGTCATCTTGCAGCGAAATCGGTACGCTTATAACACCTGGTTACACATGCTTACCCATGGCAACCGCTACGCTTAAATTGACACCACTGTGACCCAATGCCATTCATACCCGTATTACTGCATTTCATTCCTTCATCCTGTCTCTTGATGCCCTGCTTCGCCCCACGCGCGCGTAAGCTGCCTATTATCGCTGCAGATTCCGCATTCCCTGAGGGGAGAGATAAAAATGAAAACAGAACTATCCGCGCAGTTGCAGCGCACCCGCATGCTTACCCTTATCGGCACCATCATCACTCAGTTTGCACTGGGTTCGGTTTACACCTGGAGCCTGTTTAACGGCCAGTTGGCGCATAAGCTTGATGCGCCAATCAGTCAGGTTGCCTTCTCGTTTGGTTTACTCAGCCTGGGCCTGGCGATTGCATCGTCACTGGCGGGAAAATTACAGGAGCGCTTTGGTGTGCGTAACGTCACCATCGGCGCCGGGATTTTAATGGCGATTGGCTTTTGGCTGACCGCTCATGCCGATAACCTGATGATGCTGTATCTCAGCGCCGGCATCCTGGTCGGTTTAGCGGATGGCGCAGGATACCTGATGACGCTGTCAAACTGCGTGAAGTGGTTCCCGGAGCGCAAAGGATTAATCTCCGCCTGCTCGATTGGCGCTTACGGCTTAGGTAGCCTCGGCTTCAAATTTATCTGTGGCGCGCTGCTCAGCACTTACGGTCTGGAGAACACCTTTATGATTTGGGGTGTGCTGGCGATGAGTATGATCATTGTGGGTGCGCTGATGATGCGTGATGCCCCTATCCAGCAAAGCAGCGGTAACGCGAAAGTGCTGGAAAAAGATTACACGCTGGCGCAATCCGTGCGCTTGCCACAGTACTGGATGCTGGCACTGATGTTCCTCACTGCCTGCATGAGCGGACTGTATGTGATTGGCGTGGCGAAAGACATCGGCGAAGGGATGGTCCATTTGACCACGCAAACCGCTGCTAATGCCGTGACTGTCATCGCGATTGCTAACCTGAGTGGCCGTCTTATTCTCGGCGTACTCTCCGATAAAATGGCACGTATTCGCGTCATTTCACTGGCACAGATCGTTTCACTGGTGGGCATGAGCATTTTGTTGTTTACCCGGATGAATGAAACCACCTTCTTCCTGTCACTGGCCTGTGTTGCCTTTAGCTTTGGTGGCACCATCACCGTGTTCCCTTCCCTGGTCAGCGATTTCTTTGGTCTTAATAATCTGACGAAAAATTACGGGCTGATTTACCTGGGATTCGGTATCGGCAGCGTGATGGGTTCACTGGTGGCTTCCGTGTTTGGTGGTTTTACCGTGACCTTCAGCTTGATCATGACACTGCTGGTGATTTCACTGGTGTTGTCGCTCAGCATCCGTCTGCCAAATCGTCAAAACGTGACTGAACCTTTGCTGCATAATTAATCTCAACAGATGCCGCATCACTGTGCGGCATCTATTTTCTCCATCTTTTCTGCGTAATGTTTTAAGAGTTGAGAACGGCTGTTATTTAGGATTGCATTTCAGACTATTCGCGTTATTATCATCAGGCATTCGGTTTTATCTGATTGGTTTATTTCCCGCCTTGACGTTTTTAGCTTTAAATTGACATATCTGGTAATAGATCCAGAAATAACTCTACATTTACTGCATCTTCACTCCACTTTTCCCCGGTAATCTGGCTTCATTGGAAAAGAGGAGGACTCTCCATGAAAACACTTATTAAAGCTGCTTCAGTTGTTGCCATTATGACGATGTTGAGTGGTTGTATCGTTCATGACGGACATGGGCGCGGACCGGGCTGGGGCCACGGCGGTGGCTGGCATCATGACCGTGGTCATCATGGTCGTCATTGGTAGTTGGGCAAAGCACACACAGCACATAATAAAAAAACAAAAAGGGCGGGAAATTATCCCGCCCTTTCTTTTAACTTTTTACCGCGTAATTACATTGATACCAGGCTTTCTTTAATCCGGGTAGATGGCTGTCCTGCGCGGGCAGCGATTCCACTTTATCAAATCCACGTTGGTTACAATAATTCGCCAAATCGATTTCCATCGCATCTTTATTCAACGTATGCGGGTCGTAACGATATTGCACGGTATTTGAGCTTTTATCTTCATCGACACGTTCAAATCCACCGGGTTTGCTGACACTACAACCGGCCAGCATAAAAAGCGCGAGCGCGCTAATAAGCATTTTTTTCATTAGGGTGTCCTCTTCCAGGCGAAGCAGTCTAAATGCCTATGCCGCACGCATCTATAGGAAACTGGCGCGAAATAGTCATTTTGTTAAAGTTTTTACCAATCAAATCAATAAAACCAAACGGTTTTTCATATCACTTAACCGATGACATGATGCTTTCAGACAGCACGAAGTCTGCACCACACCAGGTGACACGAGAAAAACAAACGGAAAGTGACCTTTATGCCCGCGCTGAGCGGGCTTTTTTTTTTACGCGTAAACCTAACCGGTAAGGCTGACCATCTTACGCAAAAGGTTGGCGGACTGTTTGGCAGGCAATGCGAGAATGCCGCTATAGAGATCAATCGACATGGCGCACATGGCGCTGCGATCGACGGCAGTATCAGCAGGTATGTTGAGTTGCTGAAGTTTATCACCCCACTTGCCGTAAAGTTTCTCCACGACGCTCTGCAAATCACGTTGTGCGCCCTGCTGATCAATCGGTCGCTCTTCGCCTGTGCTGTTTTTCAGGAGCATATCTAACGCCAGGGCATCTCGCTGGTACAACGTCGGTGACAGCGCTTGTTGCAAATTGATGCCGCCATTTACCTGCGGGTAAAGGAAGCGGAAGCAGCGTTGTGGCTCCGGTTGCTGCAGTGCCTGCATCTCCTGCACTGACACGCGCAAATAATTGAGCAGCGTTTCGTCGTCTGCACGCGCCATACGCTGATTAACCAGATCCATCAGCCATCCACGTAACTCGCCCAGCGCCTGGTCAGCAGGCACGCCTTCCATACGCTTGTGCAGTAACTCGCGATTAAGCATTTGCCACAACGCCGGCTCCTGTGTTTTGAGCTGACGATAGCCGGGTGCGAGGCTTAACTGATTTGCCACCTCGCTTTCCAGCGCCTGTCGCTCCTGACGTGGATGTAACCAGCTAAACCACAGCATGTTCGCCAGGATTAACGGCAGTAAAAACAGCACTAACCCCTGCCATAAGCGGAGTGCCGTGGTGCGGATCAGAACGATGATAATCACCGCCAGCAGCGCAAACGCCGCCAGCGTGATAGGTAAGAGGGAAAACATGGAGCGTGATTAATCCTTGCGAACGTCAATCAGAACCGGGCAGTTGGCGCGCTCAATCACAGCCGCACTCACCGAACCTTTAAGTAGGCGATTAAAAGGAGAAAGATGACGGCGACCGATGATGATCATGCTGGCCTTCAGTGCATTGGACTGCGCCACAATCGTTTCCGCGGCTTCACCGGCCAGAATCAAACCTTTGGCAGCCACACCGGCACGCAGTAGCGGGGCCAGCGCGTGACGCACCACCATTTCAGCGGTATTTTGTTCATCTTTTGCCGCGACGAAATCATCCGGATCTTCGCCCGCATCGATTTCGATCGGCTGATTGCAGGAGGAATAAGCGGGATCGACACAGCACAACACCGTGACCTGCGCCTGTTGCGCCAGCGCCTGTTCAATGGTTAACGCGATGACTTTTTCTGCCACCGGTGAATTATCAATGGCCATCAGCAAGGTTTTCATCAGTTGGTTATCCTTCCACAGCGGTCATTTTGCCAATTTCGCGAATCAGCGCCTCTTTGCATTTCATGATTTCATCACGATAACGCGCTTCCTGTTTATGAAAACGCGCCGTCGGCACCAGCAGCGAAATGGAAAAGCGACCAAACAGCGTGTCGATCGCCACCGCCATGGTGGAAATTCCTTCGAGCGTTTCGCCACGATCGATGGCCAGACCGCTGTTACGCACTTCAGCAATCAATTCCAGCAGTTGTGGCAGAGTTTTCACCGTCATTTCGGTCAACTCTTTATAGGCTTCGCCGACCATCACGCGCACATCTTCATCACTTTCCAGTGCCAGCAGTGCGCGACCGCCTGAAGTGCTGTAGAGCGGGAGATTCAGACCGATGCGTGGCACCACGCGCAATTCCCGGGATGCCACCACATAGTGAACAATCGCTAACTGTGTGCCACTGGCGCGTGCCAGCGAAACGGTTTCGTTGATATCGGCGGAGAGTTGTTCCAGAAACGGACGGACAATTTCGACCACATCACTGTGCACGCTGGAGATCAGCTTGAGCAGTGCCGGTCCCAGACGAAGCCCGCCCGCCCCGCTGCTGCGTACCAGTTGTGCGCTATCCAGCGCGGCGATAATACGCTGCACCGTTGAACGTGGCAGATCAACCACCTGCGCAATTTCGCCCAGACTCATGCCGCCCGGATGTTCACCCAGCGCATTCAGAATTTTTGCCGCACGCGCGATGACCTGAATGCCACCCGCTTTTTCATCCTCACGGCTTGAGGGAAGTTCAACCATTGTGCGTTCCTTTTTGGCCTGCCCTACTTTAGCGCGAATGACCGCACTTTTACACCCTGTATCACATTGCAATACATCATACCGAGATGTAAGATGCGACATGTATCACATCGCAATACACTGCATCAATAATAAAACGAGACACCTGTTATGAACGCCCAGCCTGTTGCGGCTCCGGCTCCCCATCCGTTTACCCTGCGCCTGGCGCTGGGATTGGTTGGCGTGCTGATTGCTGCGCTCACCTCCGGATTAAATGACCGCGTGACGGATATTGCGTTGGCAGATATCCGTGCCGCCATCGGCATGAGCTACGATCAAGGCAGCTGGATCATCTCCGCTTATCAGGCGGCGGAAGTGGCCGCGATGATGATCGCGCCATGGTTTGCCGTGACCTTTTCCCTGCGTCGTTTTGCTCTGGCGGTTTCCGCTGGCTTTATGCTGTGCGGTTTGCTGCTGCCGTTAATGCCAAACGCCACGCTGTTTATTGCGCTGCGCGTGATTCAGGGTCTGTTTGGCGGTGCATTGCCACCGTTACTGATGACCGTGGCACTGCGTTTTCTGCCGCCGCCAATCAAGCTTTATGGTCTTGGCGCCTATGCGTTAACCGCCACCTTTGGCCCCAATCTCGCCGCCACGCTTGCCGCTTTCTGGACCGATGAAGTGAGCTGGATGTTCGTGTTTTGGCAAGTTATCCCGTCAATGCTGATCGCCATGCTGTTGATTGGCTGGGGCTTACCGCAAGACCCGCTACGCTTCGAGCGTTTCAAGCAGATAGACCTGTTTGGCATGCTGACCGGTTGCTCAGGCATGGCGCTGCTGATTCTGGCGCTGACGCAAGGGGAACGCCTTGACTGGCTCAGTTCACCGCTGTTTGCGGCGCTATTATTGAGCGCGCTGGCATTGCTGACTGTGTTCTTTATTAATGAATGGTTTCACCCGTTGCCGCTGTTCAAATTGCAGATGCTGCGCCGTCACAATCTCGCGCACGGTTTGCTGGCGCTGGCGGGCGTGTTGATTCTGTCGCTTTCCGGATCCGCGCTGCCCTCCGCCTATCTTGGCCAGGTGGAAGGTTTCCGCACGCTGCAATTCGCGCCGCTGGCGTTAACCATCGGCTTGCCGCAATTACTGATCGCCCCACTGGTGGCAGCACTGCTCAATATCCGCTGGATTGATTGCCGCTGGATGCTGACTGCTGGCGTGACGCTGCTGGTGATCTCCTGCCTGATGGGCATGAACATTACCAGTGACTGGGCGCGACAGAATTTCTGGGTCATCCAAATTTTGCAGGCTTTCGGTCAACCGATGGTGATTCTGCCGGTGTTGATGAGCGCCACCAGCGTGGTTGCGCCACCGGAAGGCCCATTTGCCTCCGCGATGTTCAATACAGTGCGCGGTTTCTCCAGCATTGCCGCCAGCACCCTGGTGGAATGGTTTATCAGCCACCGGGAACAGTTTCACTCCAGCGTGCTGGTGGGCAATGCCGCCAGTCGACCCTGGCTGATGACCGCGCCCAGCAGCGCCCAATCCAGCAGCAGCTTTCCTTTATTACCGGATGGCAGCGCCAGTAGCGCAGAGAACCTGAGCGGTTTCGCGACCCTGCTGAAGCATCAGGCGATGGTGCTCAGCCTGAGTGACTGCTACCAAATGCTGATTGGTTTCGCCGCACTGCTTTTACTACTGACTGCCTGGTTGCCAAAACGTGTCTGGCCGCCACAAACCCTGATTCAACCTGTTACGACGACGTCGAGATAACTGATATGCAAGCTTTTGCCTTGAAAAGAACGGTGCTGTTGAGTGCCCTATTAATCGTGTTGCTGGCCATGGCCTTTTTTGTCTGGTCATCAATGACCGGCAACGATCATCGCACTGATGATGCCTATGTAAATGCGGATTACACCCTGGTGGCGCCGAAAGTGTCCGGCTATATCGCCAGTGTGAATGTGCAGGATAACCAGCGAGTGAAAGCGGGCGAACTGCTAGCCACGCTTGACGATCGCGATTATCGCGTGGCGCTGGAAACGGCGCAGGCGAATTTGCAGGTCAGCGATGCCAAACGCCTGAGCAGCCAGGCTCAACTGGAGCAGCAGCAATCAACCATTGATGAAGCCAAAGCGACCTTAGCAGCGAGCCAGGCGTCAGCGCAATACGCCGGCCAAAGTGCGGCGCGTTATAACCAGCTGTATAAAAGCGGCACCATTGCCGCAGATGAGCAGCAGAAAGCCAGTTCAACCCAACGTTCAGCGTCTGCTGCTGTGCGCCAGAGTGAAGCTGCACTGGCTGCATCGATGAAACAGGTGGGTGTGTTACAAGCGGCCGTGCGTCAGGCAGAGGCCGATGTGACAGCAGCGCAGGCCAGCGTGGATCAGGCGAAGCTGAATCTCTCTTATACGCGGATTGTGGCACCGGTAGACGGTATGGTGGGTCAGCGTTCGGTGCGATTGGGCGCTTACGTTAGCGCCGGAACGCGTTTGCTGGCGGTGGTGCCCTTGCAACAAACCTATATCACCGCCAACTATCTTGAAACTCAGCTGGCCGATGTGCAGCCGGGACAGAGAGCGGTGGTGAGAGTCGATGCGCTGCCTGGCAAGACCTTTACCGGTCATGTTGACAGCATTGCACCGGCGACGGGCGCGACCTTCTCCGCCATTTCACCGGACAATGCCACCGGTAATTACACCAAGGTGGTGCAGCGTTTACCGGTGAAAATTGTGCTGGATGCCAACCAACCCGATTTGGCACAACTGCGTGTGGGCATGTCCGCGATACCGGAAATTGACGCCCGATGAAAATGTGAGCAATCTCTCAGAACTGGCCTATTTATTTTCGGATCGATTGCGCGTAAATTAGCGCTCGATCCTGTTCTGAGTTCGCTTGGAACCACCTGAGAAGAAAGCGTGCAGCGGTTATGAACTTCACCTTTCTCTTATTCTGTTCGGGTTACGCTGGATTGGGATCACCAGCATGGTAACCGCTCAGAGGAGTCGTTTTGTGAGATATGCTTTGATGGGAGTTTCTTTCTTCCTGTTAATCTGGGTAGGCACTTTCGTGCTGATGCTCAAATAAATCCTGCCAGGCGGGGCGACCAAAGTCGCCCTTCTTAGTTTTACTCTTCTTCTTCCAGCGCTTTTACCGTTCCCGGCAATATGCCATCCGCACGGAACATGGCTTTGATGCCACGTACCGCCTGACGAATACGATCGCTGTTTTCAATCAGAGCAAATCGCACATGGGTATCACCGTAGTCACCAAAGCCGATGCCCGGTGAGACGCACACTTTGGCTTCCTGCAGCAGCAGTTTAGCGAACTCCAGCGAACCGAGATGCGCATAGTGATCGGGAATTTTCGCCCAGACGTACATTGAGGCTTTTGGCAGATCGACCATCCAGCCCGCTTCATGCAGCCCTTTCACCAGCACATCGCGACGGCGTTTATACTGCTCGGCGATATCACGCACGCATTGCTGATCGCCTTCAAGTGCGGCAATCGCCGCGACCTGCAGCGGGGTGAAGGTGCCGTAATCGTGGTAGCTTTTGATACGCGCCAGCGCGGATACCAATTCTTTGTTACCCACCATAAAGCCGATACGCCAGCCTGCCATATTGTAGCTTTTCGACAGCGTAAAGAACTCCACCGCTACGTCGCGCGCCCCCGGCACCTGCATGATCGACGGCGCTTTCCAGCCATCATAGGTGATGTCGGCGTAAGCCAGATCGTGGATGACCAGCACGTTGTACTGTTTCGCCAGCGCAATTACACGTTCGAAGAAGTCGAGTTCGACGCACTGTGAAGTGGGATTCGAAGGGAAGCCGAGGATCATCATCTTCGGTTTCGGATAACTTTCGCGGATAGCGCGTTCAAGCTCGTTGAAGAAGTCAACGCCTGCCACCAGCGGTACGGAACGCACTTGTGCACCGGCAATCACTGCGCCGTAAATATGAATCGGGTAGCTCGGATTGGGCACCAGGACGGTGTCGCCATGGTCGAGCGTCGCCAGCATCAGGTGCGCCAACCCTTCTTTGGAACCGATGGTGACAATGGCTTCTGATTCGGGATCGATCTCTACCTGATAGCGATCTGCGTACCAGCGCGAGATGGCGCGACGCAGGCGAGGAATGCCTTTCGAGGTGGAGTAACCGTGCGTATCTTCGCGTTGCGCTACCTGACAGAGTTTTTCCACGATGTGTGGCGGCGTGGGTCCATCCGGGTTCCCCATTGAGAAATCGATGATGTCTTCGCCGCGCCGACGCGCAGCCATCTTCAATTCAGCGGTGATGTTGAATACATACGGGGGAAGGCGTTCAATACGCGAGAAACGACGGGGTGTGCTGTTATCAGCCATGATGTCCTCTGGTTTACGTAGGCGCCCGGACCGTCCGAGCGACGCTGGTCACTGCGGTGACCGAGGTAAGAACATAACGCGCTGATAACAGAATTGTCGAGAGCAACAGAATATTTTTTTAATGTTGCGAATTCAGGCGACCCAGCACCCAATCGTTTACCCATTGGTCGTTTAGCAGATAATTATCCCGAAGGGTGCCCTCAAGTGTGAAACCATTCTTTTCCAGAATGCGTCGGGACGGCCAATTCCCCTCTATGACCAGCGCTTTGAGTTTATGAAATTCTGCTTGTAGCAAGAAGTCGCACAGTGCCTTGAGCGCTTCACTGCCATAGCCGTTTCCGGTGAAGCGATGGCAGAGCATGTAGCCGACCTCAGCTTGCCGATAAGGCTGCCATTCGGCACTGCATCCAAACAAGCCGATCGGTTCATTGGTTTCGCGCAGGCGTGCCACCAGGCACAGCATGTGGAAGCTGGTGACTTGCCAGGGCGCAAGGCGTTCGGTGAAGCGCTGGCGTATGTCGTTTTCGTCAGGGATTTCACTGACCCAGGTCATGGTGCCGGGATCTTCGTGTACGGCTTTGAAGATTTGCCAGTCTTCGGGTTGTAAGCGTGTCAGGGACAAGCGAGGGGTAAGAAGTTGCATTGCTGCGCTCCGCGAAATAACTCATGGCAACATAGCAAACCGCGTGATTTACAACCAGCGTTCTGCGTAGGGATAACTAATCCTCTTTTTGTTACTCAAGTTTTCCTCTTTTTGGGGAGTGTGGGGGATTTTGGGATTTTGGGATTTTGGGATTTTGGGATTTTGGGATTTTGGGATTTTGGGATTTTGGGATTTTGGGAGTTGGGAGTTGGGAGTTGGGAGTTGGGAGTTGGGAGTTGGGAGTTGGGAGTTGGGAGTTGAGTTGATAGTCGCTGTTGGTTGGGTGCCAGGGCCAGAACGGGCCAGCCCGATCGCAAAGACAACACGCATCCCTGCAGATCGGCTGGGCCATCCATGGCCCAGACGCTTTGCTCTTTGGGCTGGCCCGTTCTGGCCTTGAGCTGAATGCGTTGCTGTTTGAAAAACCGTACAGAGCTTTCTGGAGAAATTGATGTGTCATTAAAGGTGTTTTTATCTTCAGGCTAGCCCGTTCTGGCCTTGAGCTGAATGCGTTGCTGTTTGAAAAACCGTACAGAGCTTTCTGAAGAAATTGATAGGCCATTAAAGGTTTTTTTATCTTCGGGTTGGTCCGTTCTGGCCTTGAACTGCATGCGTTGCTGTTCTAAACCGCATCGAGAATTGATCTAAACCATGAGAAGCGTTTTGCGGGTGTCGCGGCGCTGGCAGATCTTGATCACATTTTTTATCATAACCTCACCCTGGTTCACTCCGAGAGATGCCCTTGCCTTCCCACTTCGACATGCTGCTGGCGGTATTTGACCGCGCTGCGCTGATGCTGATTTGTCTGTTCTTCCTTACCCGCACGCGGGTATTCCGTCAGCTGCTGCAAAAAGATGAGCATTCGATCAAAGAGAAAGTGGTGGTGACGGCGATTTTCTCGCTGTTTGCACTGTTCAGTACCTGGTCGGGCATTAACGTCGATGGTTCGCTGCTGAACGTGCGTGTGATTGCGGTGATGTCGGGAGGCATTCTGTTTGGCCCCTGGGTTGGCATCGCTACCGGGGTGATTGCGGGCATCCATCGTTATCTGATCGATATGGATGGCGTCACGGCCGTGCCTTGCCTGATTACCAGCATCATTGCCGGTATCGCTTCTGGGTTTATCAATCGTCGCGTGAGCAAAGAGCAGCGCTGGCGCGCCGGTATCCTTGGCGGCATGCTGTGCGAAACCCTGACTATGGTGTTGATTGTGCTGTGGGCCAGTCCATTGTCGTTAGGTTTTTCGATTGTTTCTGAGATTGCGTTACCGATGATTCTCGGCGCATCGAGCATTGGCTTGATTGTACTGTTAGTGCAGAGCGTGGAAGGGGAAAAAGAAGCGATAGCAGCGCGCCAGGCCAAGCTGGCACTGGAGATTGCCAATAAAACGTTGCCGCTGTTTCGTCAGGTGAATAGCCAGTCGTTGCGTCAGGTGTGCGATATCATTCGCAGCGATATTCATGCCGATGCCGTAGCTATCACCAATACCCAGCAGATTCTTGCCTACGTTGGTTACGGTGAGCATAACTATCACAACGGGGATGATGGCATCAGCCCTACCACGGCGCAGTCGATCGCGAGCGGCAAAATCATCATCAAGAATAATGATGAGGCGCATCGCACCAAAGATATTCACTCAATGCTGGTTATTCCCCTTTGGGAAAAAGGGGAAGTCACAGGCACGTTAAAAATCTATTATCGTCGAGCGCATCGCATTACCGGATCGCTAAAAGAGATGGCCATTGGTTTGTCGCAAATAATCTCCACCCAGCTGGAGGTATCGCGCGCTGAGCAGCTACGAGAGATGGCGAACAAAGCGGAACTGCGTGCGTTGCAGAGTAAAATTAACCCGCACTTCCTGTTTAACGCGCTGAATGCTATCTCCTCTTCCATTCGTCTCAATCCAGATACGGCACGTCAGTTGGTGATCAATCTTTCGCGCTATTTACGCTACAACCTTGAGCTGAACGATGACGAGCTGATCGATATTAAAAAAGAGCTATGGCAGGTGAAGGATTACATCGCGATTGAACAGGCGCGCTTTGGCGATAAGCTGTCGATGATTTATGACATTGATGAAGATCTGCACTTCACGCTGCCAAGTTTGCTGATTCAGCCTCTGGTGGAAAATGCCATTGTGCACGGTATTCAGCCCTGCCGTGGCAAAGGGGTGGTGACATTGAGTGTGAAAGACCTCGGTGATTATGTGCGCGTTGCGGTGCGCGATACGGGCGCGGGTATCAGTGAAGAGGTGATTGGCCGCGTCGCGCGTGATGAGATGCCGGGCAATAAAATCGGGCTGCTTAATGTGCATCATCGGGTGAAGCTGCTTTCCGGCCAGGGTCTGAGCATCACGCGTCATCATCCGGGAACGGAAATCGCCTTCACTCTGAGCAAAAACGGTCAGCGTCTGGCTGCACCGTTGAGCCATATCACGGAACCCAGCGCGTGAAAGCCATTATCGTCGAAGACGAGTTTCTTGCTCAGCAAGAGTTGAGCTGGATGATCCAGCAGCACAGTCAGATCACTATCGAAGCCTGTTTTGATGATGGGCTGGAAGTGCTGAAGTATCTGCAAAACCATCGCGTCGATGTCATTTTCCTCGACATCAACATTCCTTCGCTGGATGGCATGCTGCTGGCCCAAAACATTAACCAATTTGCGCATAAGCCGTTGATAGTGTTTATCACCGCATGGAAAGAGCATGCGGTGGATGCGTTTGAGCTGGACGCCTTTGACTACATACTCAAGCCCTATCACGAGTCGCGCATTATTACCATGCTGAATAAGCTGGAAGCCAGCGCACAGCAGCAACTCGCACAGCCATCCACTCAGCAAAGCGCACCACAAACAGTCAATCTGGTGAAAGATGAGCGCATTATCGTGACGGATATCAACGATATCTATTACGTCGAAGCGCATGAAAAACTGACGTTTGTTTATACGCGCCGCGAAGCGTACGTGATGTCGATGGCGATCAGTGAATTTTGTAGTCGCCTGCCAGAACAGCTGTTCTTCCGCTGCCATCGGTCGTATTGCGTCAACCTCAGCAAAATCCGCGAGATCGAGCCGTGGTTTAACAATACCTATTTGGTGAAGTTGCGTGATTTGGATGCGCAGGTGCCCGTGAGCCGCAGCAAGGTGAAGGCGTTTCGCCAGTTGATGAGATTGTAAAGCGAGCAGCAGAACGCTGCTCGCCGGAACAGATTACAGCACGCGACCCAACGTCTGGCGCAGATGCGCGCCCGCGCCCAGCAGACCAGGCTGATCGTGGGTGATCATATACACCGGGATATCGACCAGATAATCACGGAAGCGGCCTTTGTCTTCAAACGCGGCGCGGAAGCCAGAGGCTTTGAAGAAATCGAGGAAGCGCGGCACGATTCCCCCAGCGATGTACACGCCACCAAAGGTGCCGAGATTGAGCGCCAGGTTGCCACCGAAACGCCCCATGATCACGCAGAACAGCGACAGCGCCCGACGACAATCGATGCAGCTGTCTTTCAATGCACGCTCGGTGACATCTTTCGGCTTAAGATTCTCAGGTTCGCGGTTGTCAGATTTGACGATAGCGCGATAGAGATTCACCAGACCGGATCCTGACAGCACGCGCTCCGCCGACACGTGACCCAGTTCCGCACGCAGTACTTCGAGAATTTCACCCTCTTCTTCGCTGTTCGGGGCGAAGTCAACGTGACCGCCCTCGCCCGGCAGGCTGATCCAGCGCTTATCCACGTGCACCAGATGGCTCACGCCCAATCCGGTGCCGGCGCCGTAAATCGCAATCGGCTTGCCTTCAACCGGTGCTTTGCCGCCAAACTGAATCACTTGATCGTCGGTCAGCATCGGGATGGCCATCGACACGGCGGTGAAATCATTGATGATTTCCAGGCTGTCGAAGGCCAGGTGCTCTTTCATCTCACGGGTTGAGAATGCCCAATCGTGGTTGGTCATCTCGACCCAATCGCCGGTGATTGGACAGGCAATTGCGATGCAGGCGTGTTTAATCTCCTGCTTTTGCTCGTCGAGATAAGCACGAATCACCGCTTCGAGATTGTCGTAGTCTGATGTTGAGAATGTTTTGGCCTGGGAGATGGCACCGGTTTCCACCTCACACAGGGCGAGACGGGCATTGGTACCGCCCACATCGCCGACCAGGGCGTATTTTGTCATTCTTCTGCTGCTCCGCTTGGGTCATAAACAATTGCAGGACACTATATAAGAGCCTGCCAATAAAACAATAACGCCCACCAGCACGATGGGCGTAAACATTTCTGGTGCGTGGCACAGCCTGACAATCCGCGGCTTCACTGTATAGAGGCAACTTTCCGAAACTGCGGGCTTATCGCGTCAGGCGTTATCGACTCAGCCTCACAGGAGACGGACGATGCAGAGAAACCGGAGCGTAACGAGTGTACGTGAGGGTTTCAGGCACCGCCTGGTCTAAAACAACAAAGCCTAAGCCGGATAGCGGCTAGCCGCCGTTGCGCTGGTGCAGAGCTGCAGTGACTTTACGCAACAGCGGCGGCAGATCTTGTTTTTCCATCACCACTTCCACCAGCGTCAGGCGACGCTGACGCATCAATTGCTCCATTACCGCCGTTAACTGCACCGTTTCGCTCACTCGCCAGCTTTGTGCCGCACACTCTACGCTCATCGCATGTGGCAGCGCAGTCCAGTTCCATTGTGCGATGTCGTTGTAACGCTGTTCAGCGCCGTGAATCGCCCGCTCAACCGTGTAACCGTCGTTATTGATCAGGAAGATAATCGGCTGTTGCCCGTCACGCTGCATGGAACCCAGCTCCTGGATCGTCAGCTGCGCTGAACCGTCACCGATAATCAAAATGACGCGTCGGTCAGGTTGTGCCGTTTGTGCACCAAAGGTCGCCGGTAGAGTATAGCCAATCGAGCCCCATAGCGGTTGCACCAGCATTTGTGCTCCCGGTGGTAAACGCAGCGCGGCGGCACCAAAGGCGGCCGTGCCCTGATCGGCCAGGATGATATCACCCGGCAGCAGGAAGCGCTGCATCGCCTGCCAGAATGCGCGCTGACTGATTACCGCATCATCGTTTTGCTCAATTTCTTCGCAAGATGCAGTGTCGGCCAGTGCCCAATGTACGCAGTGGCGTTGATAAACGGGCAATAATGCGGCGAGGGCTTGCGCCATGCTAAGCGGCGCAAAGCATTCTCCGCCCACCGTGGCGTGAAACGGTTGCAGGTCGATAACGCGCTCTGCGGGTAACTGCTGGGTGAAACCGGCGGTCAGGGTATCGGTAAACCGCACGCCGACGCACAGCGTGACATCCGTCTCTTCAATGGCCCGGCGCACCGCATCGCTGCTGCCTTCGGCAGCGTAGGTACCCACATAGCCGGGCTGCTGTTCATCGAGCACGCCTTTGCCCATCAGTAATGTAGCGGCGGGAATGGCGCGTAGTTGGCGGAGTGCAAACAGCGGCGATTGCAATTGCCAACGCGAAGCGAGGAAATCGGCCAGTAACGCCACGCGCTGTGCAGGAGCCAGTAAGCGTTCAGCGGCAGCAGCAAAAGCTGTCGCAACGGCGGTGTCCTGATGGACAGGCGCAACGGGCTGAGGATCAGGCACCGTAATCTCCGTCGCCGCGACATCCACCGCCAGCAGCAGATAGCCGGGCCGGTGCTGGTTAAGCGCTTCCGATATCACACGGTCAATTTCTTCAACCGCATTATCCGCAGTCAGCACCGCGCTGGCGGTACTTACCTCTTGTGCCATGCGCAGGAAATGATGGAAGTCGCCGTCCCCCAGTGAATGATGTACACAGTCACCTTGCTGCTGCGCACGACTGGCTGGCGCGCCAACAATATGAATAACCGGGACATATTCGGCATAGCTGCCCGCAATCCCATTAATCGCACTCAGTTCACCCACGCCAAACGTGGTGAGCAGTGCAGCAGCACCGTTGCAACGACCGTAGCCATCCGCCGCGTAGGCGGCATTGAGTTCATTGGCGCAGCCGACCCAGGCAATCTCAGGATGAGCAATAACGCTGTCGAGAAATTGCAGATTGTAATCACCCGGCACACCGAACAGATGACGGATGCCAGCTTGCTGTAGACGGTGCAGTAAATAGTCGCCAACGTTGAGGGTTTTCATCGACAGCTCCTTCTTAAGGGGATGATCGAAGTATCAGCGATGTGGCTGAATTGGCGAGATTTTCACCATCAGCGCATGGTGATTTGTGGCAAGCAATCGTTACGACGACAGAAAATTCTGTAAGTTGCGATCTTCGGCGCGTTTCGGCTTAGTGTAAACGCATACACTGCTATGCTGATGTCACTTTCTCCCTTTTTGAGACAGGAACGCTGCATGTCTGTATTTCCTCACCCCGAACGTTATCAACAGATGCAATATCGTCGCAGTGGCCGTACCGGCCTGAAATTACCGGCTATTTCGCTGGGTTTATGGCACAACTTTGGCGACAGCACACGCGTCGATAATAGCCGTGAATTACTGCGCCACGCCTTTGATCGCGGCATCACGCATTTCGACCTCGCCAACAACTACGGACCCCCGCCGGGTTCTGCGGAGTCCAATTTCGGGCGCATTCTGCGCGAAGATTTTGCCGGGCTGCGCGATGAGTTGGTGATCTCCACTAAAGCCGGTTACACCATGTGGGACGGTCCTTACGGCGACTGGGGTTCGCGCAAGTATCTGATTTCCAGTCTGGATCAGAGCCTGAAACGCATGGGGTTGGAGTATGTCGATATCTTTTATCATCACCGTCCCGATCCGGAAACGCCGCTGGAAGAGACCATGCGCGCGCTGGATCAGGTGGTGCGCCAGGGTAAAGCGCTGTATGCCGCCATTTCCAATTACCCGGCAGATAAAGCAGCCGAAGCGATTGCCATTCTGCGCGATCTCGGCACACCTTGCCTGATTCATCAGCCGAAATACTCCATGTTCGAAC
The DNA here is from genome assembly GCF_056678875.1 of Pantoea folii. Lineage (NCBI taxonomy): Bacteria > Pseudomonadati > Pseudomonadota > Gammaproteobacteria > Enterobacterales > Erwiniaceae > Pantoea > Pantoea folii. The sequence continues at coordinate 127,581 of NZ_JBWXON010000016.1, forward strand.
GTGCACCGGAAGAGCAAGGTCTACTGGATGTGCTGGGTGATAATGGCGTCGGCTGCATCGCATTCTCTCCGCTAGCGGGTGGTGTGCTGACCGATCGCTATCTGCAAGGCATCCCTGAGGATTCCCGTGCCGCCAGCGGCAGTAAATTCCTTAATGAGAGCCAGTTGACGCAAGAGAAGATGGAAAAAGTGCGTAAGCTGCAGGCGATCGCCCAACAGCGTGGGCAGAAGCTGGCGCAAATGGCGCTGAGCTGGGTGCTGCGTGATGCACGCGTGACTTCGGTGCTGATTGGTGCAAGTAAAACTGCGCAAATTGATGATGCCGTTGAGATGCTAAGCCAGCCCGAGCTGACAACTGAAGAGATCGAAGCGATTCATAACATATTAGTGTAAACGATTACCTACCCGGCTCAGGCCGGGTATTTTCCGCAGCAGAAAATTCTCAATTCAGATTTCCCGCAACGTTTTCAGACTCACTCTCAAGGCAACACTGGACCGATGTGGCACACTAGCGCAACGGTGGCAGTGATAAGCCACTGAAAAGGAGAAGTTATGAAACGTGCAATTTTGTTTGCCGCCTTGCTGGCAACACTTTCACCCCTGGCGATGCACACAGCAGAAGCCAACAGCGCCACCCTTACATTGGCTCCGGGTGTCACGCTGCATCTCGGCGATCGCGATCGTCGTGGTTACTATTGGGATGGCGGACGCTGGCGTGAGCCGCGCTGGTGGAATGACCGTTATCGCTACAACGATCATCGCTGGTGGCGTCATGAAGAGTGGCGTCGTCATCAGGCTTACGAACGTGAGCGTGAACGCCGCTGGCATGAGCGGGAACGCCGTGAGCATTGGCGCCATGACCATCGTCATGATGACAGGCATGATCACCACCACCACTAATACAAAAATCCCGGCCTGATAGCCGGGATTTTCTTTTTTTCGTCTTGACCAGCCGAAGCGTTACCAGCCGAGCGCCTCACCGACCAACAGATAGAGATTCAATGCCACCACCAGCACCACTATCAGGCGTCCGGCGTTTTGCATCAGGCGCGAATTGACCATCTCATCGCCCATCAACTCGCGGTTGCCGGTAAAGGCCAACAGCGGGATCAATGCCAGTGCGATACCGAAACTCAACAGTACCTGGCTCATCACCAGAATGCGCGTTGGATCCCATCCGGCCCAGATCACGATAAAGGAAGGCAGCATGGTGATGGTGCGACGTAGCCACAGCGGAATATGGAAGCGAATAAAGCCCTGCATCACGACTTGTCCCGCCAGTGTTCCCACCACGGTAGAAGACAAGCCTGCCGCCACCAGACTTAATCCAAACACAATGGCTGCTGCGCGGCCCAGCAAAGGTTGCAGCGTCAAATACGCCTGGTCGAGATCCACAATGCTGGTATGCCCGCTGAAGTGGAAAGCTGCCGCCGCAGTCGCCATCATCGCCAGATTGACAAAGCCGGCAATGGTCATGGCAATCGCCACATCGAGTTTAGTGGACGAGTAGCGATCCGCTTTGCTGCCAATGTTACCGTGTTGCGTCAGTGCCGAGTGCAGGTAAATTACATGCGGCATGATGGTGGCGCCCAGCACACCGGCAGCGAGGAACACGGCGTCAGAGGTAGGCAGCGAAGGCAACGCCATACCGGTGACCAATTCACTCACTTTCGGCTGCGAGAAAAACAGCTCAACAATATAGGCACCGGCGACAAACAACAGCAGGCCGCCAATTACCAACTCCAGCGGCTTCTGCCCCCGGCTTTGCAGCATCAAAATCAGGTAGGTGGCGACGCCGGTGAGCACGGCGCCTTGTAGTAGCGAAATCCCCAGCAATAATTTAAAGCCGAGTGCCGCACCAATAAATTCAGCGAGGTCAGTGGCCATGGCGATGATTTCCGCCTGCACCCAATAGAACCACACTGCCGGGCGTGGAAAGCGATCGCGGATATGCTCGGCAAGGTTTTTACCGGTGGCGATGCCAAGTTTGGCTGACATCAGCTGAATCAGCATCGCCATCACATTGGCCCAGACCACCACCCACAGCAGTTTGTAGCCGTAGGCCGCACCCGCCTGAATGTTGGTGGCAAAGTTACCGGGATCGATATAACCAATTGCCGCGATGAAGGCAGGGCCAAGCAGCGCGAGCTTGATTTTTCTGGCTCCGCGAGCGGCGCGCTCAGCGGTGCGACTTTCTGACATAGTGTGGACCCTGTCCTAACGCTTGTTGACCCATGCAGCTTAACGGGCGCTCAAGGCAAGTGAAATTTGATTATAGTTATCGTAATAATAGATGGTGCTATGAAGTATAGCCATTGCTATACCTTGCGGTAAAGCCAGTTCTTGCCAAAATGTTTGCAACAGGAATCACTCTACTCCCGGGTTATTTTATAGACAATGTTTTTGTGGATATTTCTTGTGAAGGCTTTGTGAAGAGGTTGTGAGCGGTGAGACTATTCTTAGAAATTTGTCGATACCGAATACTTATAATGTGGTTTTGATCTCGTTTTTAAGTAACGCGTTACATAGAATACGCAACAAAATACAACCCTCCTCAAATTTGGAGCCGACATGTCCCATATTTTGCACTTTCTTTTGGCATTAGTGGTGGTAGCCGTACTGGCCTTGCTGGTCAGCCACGATCGTAAAAGCATCCGCGTTCGTTACATCGTTCAGCTTCTGGTGATCGAAGTTCTGCTGGCGTGGTTCTTCCTTAACTCTGAAGCTGGCCTTGGCTTCGTCAAAGGGTTCGCGGGTCTGTTTGACCATCTACTGAAGTATGCTGCCGAAGGGACTAACTTCGTATTCGGCAACATGAACGACAAAGGCCTGGCGTTCTTCTTCCTGAATGTTCTGTGCCCGATCGTGTTTATCTCCGCGCTGATCGGTATTTTGCAGCATTTCCGTATCCTGCCTTGGGTGATCCGCGGCATCGGTACCGTGCTGTCAAAAGTCAACGGTATGGGCAAACTGGAATCCTTCAACGCCGTAAGCTCTCTGATTTTGGGACAGTCAGAAAACTTTATCGCGTATAAAGATATCCTTGGCAAAATGTCACAGCGTCGCATGTACACCATGGCTGCTACGGCAATGTCGACAGTTTCCATGTCCATCGTCGGCGCTTATATGACTATGCTGCAGCCGAAATATGTGGTGGCCGCGCTGGTATTGAACATGTTCAGCACCTTCATTGTGTTGTCACTGATCAACCCTTACCGCGTCGATAGCGAAGAAGATCTGCAGTTGCAGGATCTGCACAAAGGTCAGAGCTTCTTCGAAATGTTGGGCGAATATATCCTTGCCGGTTTCAAAGTGGCGATCATCGTTGCCGCCATGTTGATTGGTTTTATCGCCCTGATTTCAGGTCTGAACGCGCTGTTTGATCTGATCTTCGGCATCAGCTTCCAGGGTGTGCTGGGTTACGTGTTCTATCCGTTTGCGTGGGTGATGGGCGTGCCGTCCAGTGAAGCGCTGCAGGTTGGCAGTATCATGGCAACCAAACTGGTTTCTAACGAATTCGTGGCGATGATGGATCTTCAGAAGATTGCTGGTCAGCTGTCACCGCACGCAGAAGGAATCCTGTCTGTGTTCCTCGTCTCCTTCGCTAACTTCTCCTCTATCGGGATTGTGGCGGGTGCGATTAAGGGCTTGAACGAAGAACAGGGTAACGTGGTTTCTCGCTTCGGCCTTAAACTGCTGTACGGCTCAACCCTGGTGAGCGTGCTCTCTGCCGCTATCGCCGGTCTGGTTCTGGCCTTCTGATGTTCAGGGCGAGCTGCGGCTCGCCCTTCTCTTCTTAATTATGCCTTTCTGTTCTATCTTGCATTTCACCCCTTTTATCCCCGTCATTCGCCGCTTCCCCACCTGACGCAAAACCTTTGCACAATATTGAATTTCCGTCCCGGTTGCCTGCGCCCGTAGCTTTTCTCCATAACGTCACATCTGGAGAATCGTATGAGCATTCAATTTCTTGGCATGATTGGCCACCGCCTGGCTTCCGAAATCATTCCCGCCAGCGGTCCGCTGTTCGATAAAGATTACATCGCGCGTTTCGCCCGCGCCCATGAAGAAGCGGGATTTGATCGCATTCTCGTGGGCTATTGGTCCGATCAACCCGACGGCTTTCTGGTGACCGCACATGCTGCGGCACACACCTCAACACTAAAATTCCTGCTCGCACACCGTCCGGGCTTTGTCGCACCGACACTGGCCGCACGCAAGCTGGCAACGTTGGATCAACTGACCGATGGTCGGCTGGCCGTGCATATCATCAGCGGCGGTAGCGATGTCGAGCAGCGTCGTGATGGTGACTTCCTGAATAAAGCCGAACGCTATGCGCGCAGCGATGAGTTTCTTGCCGTGCTGAAGCAGAGTCTGGAATCCAGCCAGCCTTATGATCACAAGGGACATTTTTACCAGGCTGAGCAGGCGTTTTCCGCCATCAAACCTGCGCAGAAAAAGCTGCCGATATACTTTGGTGGATCGTCTCAGGAAGCGATTGATGTCGCTGCGCGCCATGCCGATGTCTTTGCCCTGTGGGGCGAACCGCTGAAAGGGGCGGAAGAGACGGTACGCAATGTGCGAGCCGCTGCGGCTCAGCACGGGCGTGAGATTGATTTCAATATCTCGTTCCGTCCGATTGTCGGGAAAACCGAGAAAGAGGCCTGGGAACGTGCCGAGCATATCCGTGAACTGGCCGAGAAGCAGTTGCAAGAGACCGGCTTCGCCTTTGGTAAACCCAAGCCGCAAAGCGTTGGCGCCCAGCGTTTGCTGGCTGCCGCCAATGAAGGCGATCGCCTGGACAAAGTGCTATGGACCGGCGTGGCTAAACTGGTGCAAGGCGGCTACAACTCCACCGCACTGGTAGGCACCGCCGATCAGGTTTCCGACGCGCTGCTAGACTACTATCGCCTCGGCATTCACAGCGTGCTGATTCGCGGCTTCGATCCATTGAATGATGCGGTGGAATATGGTGAGGAGCTGATTCCGCTGACGCGCGAGAAAGTGGCAGCGCTTAACGCCGCTGACAAAAGGAGCGCCTGATGCGGCTGGCTGCACTGTTTACCGGTGTTGCGCTGGCACTCTCCACGCTCAATCCGCTGTTCGCCGCTGATAAAGTCACACTGCGCCTGGGCGATGTTAAGGGGGATCGTTTTGCCGCGTTAAAAGCGTCGGGCGAACTCAATAATCTGCCCTACGATTTGAAACTGACGGCGTTTGATTCGGGTGCACCGGTGCAGGAAGCATTAAATGCCGGCGCACTGGATGTCGGTTTCACCGGCGATCTGCCGTTCCTGTTTGTGTTTGCGGCTGGCGCGCCGGTGAAAGCGGTAGGCGCATGGCAAAACAATCCTGACAGTATCGCGCTGCTGACCCGTCCCGATGCCGGAATTCACCGTTTACAGGATTTGAAAGGTAAGCAAATCGCAGTAAATCGTGGTGGCTGGGGTCACTATCTGCTGCTTGGCTTGCTGGAGCGTGCGGGATTAAAACCAGACGATGTCACGCTGCGATTCCTTGGACCTGTTGATGGCCGAGCCGCCTTGACCTCCGGCGCCGTATCCGCGTGGGCGCCGTGGGAGCCGTATATCGCCACCTCCACTGCTGTGGATGGTACGGTGCGCGTCGCTGACGGCGGTGGCAAAGGCATTATGTCGGGCTATTCGTATGCGCTGGCGCGTGACGAAGCGATCAATGATGCAGGTAAACATAAAGCCATTGCCGATCTGCTGGCGCGCCTGGCTAAGGCACAAATCTGGGCGCAGCAACATCCGCAGGAGTTCGCCAGCGTGCTGGGTAAAACACTCAATATGCCCACCAACATCACCAGCAGTTGGATAGCCGATGCGCACATTCGACCGCTGGTGTTTGATGCCAGCCTGATCCCCACCCTGCAAAAATCGGCTGACTTCTTCCATCGCTATCAGGTGCTGCCGAAAGCGATCGATGTCAGCAAAGCCTTTGATTTTAGCCTGTCTGCTCAGGCCAATCAGGTCGCCAAAAGCGCGCCGGGAGATAAATCATGAGTGCCTATCAGCATCATCGTTTACGCGACTTTGTCGGTAATCTGGCTACGTTGCTCGACCAGAATCCCGATGAAGCCACTGTTCTACAACAGGGCAGCGCCTGGCTGGGCGAACTGATCCGGCATGACGACTGGCTGGACGAGGCTTATACCCAGCCGCATCCCGAACACTATCAACAATATCTGCTGTATGCCGATGCCCGACAGCGTTTCTCCGTGGTGAGCTTCGTCTGGGGGCCAGGCCAGCAAACGCCGATTCACGACCATCGCGTCTGGGGATTAATTGGCATGCTGCGTGGCGCGGAGATTTCGCAATCCTGGCAGCCCGGGCAGAACGGCCTGCAACCGGATGGTGCGCCGATACGGCTCGATCCCGGCAGTGTCGAAGCCGTCTCTCCTACCGTGGGCGATATCCATCGCGTCAGCAATGCCTATGACGATCGCGTGTCAATCAGCATCCACGTGTATGGCGCCAACATTGGCGCGGTAAAACGCGCGGTGTATCGCGAAGACGGCAGTGAAAAACAGTTTATCTCCGGTTACAGCAACCGTTACTTACCGAACATTTGGGATCTATCACATGAGTAAAACCGTTTTCCCTTTCCGCCAGGCGGAGGACATTCTTGAGGCTCTGCGTCAGCAGCAGGAAGTGGCGATTGTTGATGTGCGCGACGAAGCACTGTTTGCCACCGGCCATCCGCTGTTTGCGGTGAATATCCCGCTCTCAAAACTGGAGCTGGAGCTATTGGACCGCATTCCACAATCCACAACCTCCATCACTTTATATGATAACGACGAGGGTCTGGCGCAGGCAGCAGCAGAGCGTATTGCCGCGCTGGGCTATAGCAATGTGGCGCTGTTAAAAGAGGATTTAACGGGTTGGCAGGCAGCCGGCGGTGAGCTGTTTATTGATGTCAATTCACCGAGCAAAGCCTTTGGTGAACTGGTTGAACATCACAATCACACCCCTTCCCTGTCAGCTGATGAAGTGCACAGCTTAATCAACAGCGACGCCAATGTAGTGGTGCTGGATGCGCGTCGCTTTGATGAATACCAGACCATGAGCATTCCAGGCGCCACCAGCGTACCGGGCGGTGAGCTGGTGTTGCGCGTGCGTGATCTCGCGCCATCACCGGAAACCACGGTGATTGTGAACTGTGCGGGCCGCACGCGCAGCATCATCGGCACCCAGTCGCTGGTGAATGCCGGTATCCGTAATCCGGTGTTTGCGCTGCGCAACGGCACGATTGGCTGGACGCTGGCAGGACACGATCTGGATAAAGGTCAGTCGCGCCGCTACGGTGAAACCAGCGAAACGGCACAGCGCCAGGCGGCGAGTAATGCACGAGGCATTGCCGATCGCGCAGGCGTAGAGCGTATCCCGCTGGCAACGCTCAAGCGCTGGCAACAGGAACCGCGTACCACTTACCTTTTCGACGTGCGTGATGCAGACGAATATGCGTCGGGTCATCTGCCCGGCAGTCGTCATGTACCAGGCGGACAGCTGGTGCAGGAAACCGATCATTACGCCAGCGTGCGCGGTGCACGTATTGTGCTAATTGATGACGATGGCGTGCGTGCCAATATGACTGCATCCTGGCTGGCGCAGCTTGGCTGGCAGGTGTCAGTACTGGAAGAGTTGCAGGCCAGTGATTTCACTGCCACCGGTGCCTGGAAAGCGCAGGTTCCTGCGGTTGCACAGCCAGAGTTTATTTCTCCGCAGCAACTGGCGGAGTGGCTGGAGGAAGGTCAGACCCAGGTACTGGACTTCACCACGCGCGCCAATCACCTCAACAGTCATATTCCGGGAGCGGGCTGGCTGCTGCGTTCAACGCTGCAAAAAGAGGGCAAAGCCATACTGCCTGCGGCACGACGTTATGTGCTGACCTGCGGCAGCAGCCTGTTGGCCGGATATGCGGTTGAACAGGTGGCGGAACTCACCGGCAAGCCAGTGTTTGTGCTGGAGGGTGGCAATGCGGCCTGGCGCGCAGCGCAGTTGCCCACCGAGCAGGGCGACCAGCAGTTGCTGTCTCCGGCGATTGATCGCTATCGCCGTCCGTATGAAGGCACCGATATCGCACCTGCTGTGATGCAGGCGTATCTGGATTGGGAATACGGTCTGGTGGCGCAGTTGGATCGTGATGGCACGCACGGCTTCCGCGTGTTGCCTGCACAAGAACAAGCCGCAACCGCTTAATTCTTAGCGCCATGAATTGCGTCGCGACCAGATTGTGCATAATTTCAGTGCACACTTAGCTCTGGCGGCACGATTTATGGCGCACTCAGATGCAGTGCTGAACGCTGAACGCTGAACGCTGAACGCTGAACGAAATAATCATCTCAGCGCGTGAGAAGCTGCTGCGGTGCGATTCATTGCGCCCCTAATGAGCAGCTGGTGCTGAATGGGTGAGATCATCTCAGCGCCCAGGAAGAAGCACGCGCGATTTACGGCGCAATTCGTCGAGAAACTTGATATCAAAAAATGGGCGCATTTCAGAACGCTGGGAGTTGCCGTCACACGAATAATGACGCCATTCTGCATACGAAATGAGCAATTATGAATTCAGTCAGTGTTAGATCGTGATGCTATTGTTCAGGACGAACAGAGATTTGGTGGAGATAAGCGGGATCGAACCGCTGACCTCTTGCATGCCATGCAAGCGCTCTCCCAGCTGAGCTATACCCCCACATCTGGAAATCTTTTTCAGTGCATCGTTAAAAACGATTTGGTGGAGATAAGCGGGATCGAACCGCTGACCTCTTGCATGCCATGCAAGCGCTCTCCCAGCTGAGCTATACC